>JAFLEG010000211.1 GCA_017302195.1 Verrucomicrobiota bacterium | reverse complement strand
GGAGGCCCTGGAGCGGGCGGACTGCGTGGTGGTGGCGGAGGTGGCGCGGCTGGAGCAGTTGCGTCCCGAGGAGCGGCTGAATCCCGAGAAGCTCATGCAGGACCTGCGCCTGACGGGGCGTCCTGCGGCGTATCTGCCCACCGTGGACAGCATCCTGGACCACGTGATGTCCGGAGTAAAAGCTGGCGATGTTGTCTGCGTCTTCAGCAACGGCGGTTTCGGCAACATCCACGAACGCCTCCTGGATCGCCTGCGCGGACGGGAGGGGTGACCGCAGAGGGGATGGCACCACAGAGGCGCAGAGACACAGAGAAAGGTGCTGCGGATTCGTGGTCGGGCACTCCCCAGACAATCGTTTGCATGGAGACTCCGCTGACAGGTCCGGGAGTCGACTCTCCCCATCCAACCCCGTCTTCCTCTGCGCCTCCGCGCCTCTGTGGTGAATTCCCTCCGCGGTGCGCTCACCCGTGGTGGTCGCGGATGTAATCCTGCCGCAATCCCAGGGCCTCGGGGGCGTGGAGCACCAGCATCTTCTCCCGGATGTCGGCCGGGATCTGATGCCGGGTGCGCTTGGAGACCACGATCATCAGGAGAATGGCCAGCGGCACGGCCCAGATGGCGGGCTGTTCGCAGAGGATGCGGAGCAGGGGATGCGCGGCCCAGAAGTCCGAGAGCGAATAGGGTTTGAGGTGGGTAAACCAGCCGGGCTCGGGGCGTCCGAGCGCCTGGAACTTGGCGCCCTGCGCGGTGAGGAAGGTGGTCCAACTGGTCAGCGAGATGGCCGCCACCGCCATCAGGCCACCGGTCAGCATGCCGGTGGCCGCCCCCCGGGTGGTCATTCCCCGCCACCAGACACTCATGAACAGCAGCGGAAAGTAGCTGGCCGCCGCGATGGCGAAGGCCTGGCCCACCATGAAGTTGATCTCAAAGTTCTCCACCAGCGTGCCGAGTCCGATGGCCACCGCGCCGATCAGCACCGCGGCCACCTTGAACATGCGCAGTCGCTGCTCGGGGGTGCTCTGCGGACGCAGGATGCGTCCATAGACATCATGGGCCAGCGCGCCGGTCATGGAGACGAGCAATCCGGAGAAGGTGGACATGAAGGCCGCAAAGGCGCCGGCGCAGGTGATGCCGCTCAGGATGGACCCGAGGGGACCGAACCGCTCGCCCAGAACGGTGGGCAGCTTGAGCACGATGCCGTCGGTGCCGTTCACCCCGCTGCCGTCGTAGAGGGACGGCATGAGGTTGCGTCCCATCACCCCGAACACCGGCGGGAACACATAGAAGATGCCGATCAGGATCATCACCCACATCGTCGTGCGCTTGGCGGCGACGCCGTCGGGATTGGTGTAGAAGCGTACCAGGATGTGAGGAAGGCCCGCCGTCCCGCAGACCAGGGCGATGATCAGGGAGTAGGTGTAGAGCAGGGCGTAGGGGCGGGGATTGGCCGGGACCGACACCGCGCTCCGGGCCGGAAATGCCGTCATCGCACCGCGCTCGATGCGTACCACCACGCCGGCCTGCTCCAGGGAGCGCTGGAATGAATTCCGGAGCTGGTTCCACGACATGACGTTGGTGGCGGTCCAGGTCACCGGCAGGTTGGTGAGGGAGGTGGCGATGGTCAGGCGCCCCACCTTCTCCAGACCGGCGTACTCGACGAGTTCCTCGGCTGCGGATTTCGGCGGCAGGGTTGCCGGACGGCTCACGCCACGGCTCTCCAGAATCCGGCTCGCGTGGTGCCCGGTCGCCACCATCTGAGACCACAGGGGACGCTGGTTGTCGAAGACCACTTCCATCGTCTCCGTCGGCCCGGGTTCCAGAACCGGCACCGCCGCCCGGGCCGCCTTGGTGGTCAGCGGACCGAAGGGATTGAGCCAGGTGGCGTCGCCGGGGGCCTTGGCGGGGAGAGCGTTTCGGACCGTACCCGATTGGACCTCCCGGAATGCCACGCCGTACTTGGCGGCTGAATCGGTGGGGACGGCCTTGTAAAGCTCGGGCGTCACGTGAACCAGTGTGATTCCGTGATCCGTCAGCGCCCGTTGGATGTGTTCGTCAAACTCGGTCCGGGTTAGGGGCCCGGGCTGTGAGTAGGTGATCTGCCGGTTGAGAATCTCCTTCGCAATCCGTCCGGAGACCTGAGTGACTCCGCGATGCCAGACATGGCTCTGCGCATACTGCAACAGCAGGTCGGGCAGGCTGTAGGTGGCGGCAGGAAGAGAGACCATCATTCGACGTTCCCGCCCCCTGAAGTCCACCCAAAGGTTTTTCCATCGCGAGTAGTCTCGTCGCATGCCCCCGTCGCGGACATAGAGATCCGGAGGTTCAGGATTTGCTTCGGGCACCGCGTACGGGATTGTCTGGAGGAGCGGCGCAGAATTCCCGGCAGCGACTGCCGGTGGGCTCTCCACGGGGTGGCCGAATTTCGCCAGATTTGTCGTGAGGATCACCGCAACGGCATCGCGGCTCACGTGAAGAAGGGTCAATCCATTGGTGGCGAAGATCTGCTCCAAGTAGCGGCTTAAAGTACGCGCACGCGCCGGGTTGGGCGGCTTGGGAACCTGACTGATGTCCAGGTTCAACAGGCGTGCCCGGAGCACGTCTCTGCCGACATAGTTGGTGAAGTGGTTGCTGAAACTCAGGCGCAATTGAACGTAAGCATCCAAAGCCAGTGACGTTGGGCAGGTGGGCGATGGAAGGGAGAGCGAGGTGCGACTGAGCCCAAGCCGGATTGCCTTGGCCTTCGCCTCATCTTGAAGGTAGCCGTAACTGGTAACCGAAGTCTCCTTGGAGAAGTCTCCCGGGAACGCCTCGGGATCGAATGAGATCGTTCCTCCGAAGGGCAACGAGAAGGCGTCCATTTCGGCATCCTGAAGAGCAATCGTGTCGGCCTGTTTGGAAACCTGGATGGTGTCCAACTGCCTGCCATACCCCCCGTACACGCTCGCCAGGACGAAGATGGGCACCGAGATGGCGAACATCTTGATCCAGTACTGGAAGGCCTGGACCAGGGTGATGCCCTTCATGCCGCCCAGGGCCACGTTGAGGGTGATCACGGCGCCGACCACCACCACGCCCACCCAGTAGGGCAGGCCCTTCTGGCCAAAGAAGCTGACGTCCTGGAACACATAGTTCAACGTGGTGCCGGCGCCCTTCATCTGGGGCATGGTGTAGAAGAACCCGATGAAGAGGACGAAGAGCACCGCGATGCGGCGGAAGGTGGGCGAGTCGTAGCGGCCCTCGGCGAAGTCGGGGATGGTGTAGGCGCCGAAGCGGCGCAGCGGTCCGGCGATGAACAGCAGCAGGAACAGGTAGCCGCAGGCGTAGCAGACCGGATACCACAGCGCGTCGTAGCCGGCGGACATCACCATGCCGGCGACGCCCATGAAGGAGGCCGCGCTGAGGTATTCACCGGAGATGGCCGAGGCGTTCCAGCCCACCGAGACGCTGCGTCCGGCGACGAAGAAGTCAGCGGCGGACTTCGAGGACTTCGCGGAGCGGAAGCCCATCCAGATCGTCACCGCGACGGTGATCAGCGAAAAGCCGAGAATCCAGGGGTCGGGCATGGGGACGTTTTCAGGTCCAAGTGTTCAGTGTTCAGGCCAGAGGGACGCGCGTTGCGAGTCCGTGATGGGGCGGTGATCGGTGGTCAGTGATCGGTGGGTGGGCGCGTTTCCGAGCGGCCATGCCCCCAGGACGACGGACTTGGGCCCGCTTCACGGACCTCCGAATCCTCCAGCGCCATGCTTCGGCGGATGAACACCCAGGCGATGGCCCAGACGAAGGGGAAGAAGAGCACGCCCAGCAGGAGCCAGGTGAGGGGGAAGTCCCCCACCCGGGACGCCATGAGTTCCGGCAGGAAGTAGTTCAGCAGGGGCATCCCAAGCAGGGCGGTCAGAAAGGTCAGGGCGCAGGAAATGGAGAGCCGGAGCTGGCGCCGCATGAGCGTGCGGAGGAAGGCCTCCGAGTGCAGCGCGCTCCGATCCTGCGAGGACTGGGATTGCATGACCCGGTGTACCGGCTGGGCATGGTGCGGGGCAAGCCCCACCCTGTGGAAAGGATGAGGGAAGAAGGATGAGGGATGAACGGGGAAGGGGGAACGATGAGCGTTGGGTGATGCACCGGCCGGAGCGGCGCCGGACAATTTATGATTGCAAACATGGCTGGAGACGCTTTAGGTTTACATGCGTGACCCATTTAACCTTGCCCTGTCTCGTGAACCGTCAGGATTCCCTGGGGAAGGGTGTCCTCCCCCTCCTGCTCGCGCTGCTGCTGCCGGGTTCCCTGGTCCAGTCGGCCGAACCGGGCTCGCTCGATGTCCGCTTCGATCCTCCCGAAGGATATGGAGGGCAGCAGCGGTTCCTGGTGGTCGTGGGATCCAACCTCTACCTGACCCGGGAAAACTTGGTGCGACGCATGGATGAGCAAGGAGTTGCGGACCCCGAATGGCGTCTGAGAGCGCCCTTGGAACATCCGCCTCAGTCCCTGGTGGCCACACCGTGGGGTGGCTTCGTGGTGAGTGACGTTTTCCAGTCCTACCTGGAGCAGGCCGACGGGACATGGACCCGGATGGGATCTTCCACCTCGCAGTGGTTTCCGCAGGCGGACGGGTCCTTCATTGTCCACATGCGGGGGCGTCGAATCTCCCGCCAGGATCCCGAGGGGAGGGAGGTGGTGGGGTACGGCCTGAATGGACGATTCGGGTCGGTATCCTTCGTCAATCCGTCCGGCTCCTCCTCCATCGGCGCCGTGTTTGGCCCGCGAGTTGCCATGAGCGACCGCCGGGGACGGTTGGTCGTGGGGGGCAACTTCGTGTCGGTCGGCGGCGTGGAACGTCTGGGGTTGGTCCGCCTGCTCGGCGACGGACGTCCGGACCCCGCTTGGAACCCCGGGGCCGCCCTGGGCATTGCCACCACCAATGATGCCGATCCGGAGATCCTGGCCAACTTCCAGGGCACACCGCCCACCAACTTCATGACCGCCCGACCTGATTGGCTCATTCTGGGTCCTGACGATACGGCGGTGGTCGGCATCGAGTATGTGGCGCCACGGGGATTCCCGGATCGCCGGATCGCCGTGCTCAGGGAGAGCGGGGAGCTGCGCTCAATCTTCCCATCCGAGCCCTTGTCGGGGTTGGCGGTCGGATGCGTTCAACCGGACGGACGGATCCTGATTGCAGACCACACCCTTGAGACCTGGCAGGGCACGCCGGTGGGCAAACTGATTCGATTGGAGCCCGATGGCACTCTCGATCCGACCTTCCAGGTCACCCTGGATCCGCCGGGGGCGTCGGTGTCCGCCATGACCCTGGATGACCAGGGGCGCCTTTGGATCAGCGGTTTCTTCACCGCGGTGAACGGTGTGGCTCGGCCGGGATTGGCGCGGCTGTTCGCCCACGATTCGACGCCGTCCATTCCGCAAATGACGGTGTCTGTGGCCCGCTCACGGGTCGCGGAAGGCGAAACGCTCCATCTGGCGACGGAGCCAACAGGGAGTCCTGCCCCTGCGTTTCAATGGTACCGGGACGGCGTGCCGATTCCCGGTGCGGTGCAATCGGGACTGCGCCTTCCGGTCACGAACGGAGTCGTGCCTGCCGAGTTCCAGGTGGTGGCCTGGAATACCCAGGGAACCAATGTCCTGAACCTGGGGCGAACGGAAGTTGCCATCCGGAGTCCTCGTCCTGGCGGCACCGCTCCTCAATGGGGTGCCCGGTTGACCAATGTCAGCCTGATCACCCGTTTGGTGCCCTTGGCAGACGGCCGGATACTCTTCGGTGCTGGCACCGGGTGGACCACCCCGGCAGCCATGGTTGGGCGGTTGACTGCGGAGGGTCTGCTGGATTCCGACTTTGGCACCGGAGGCATCGTGGAAGGGGATGGTCGCGTTGAGGATCTGCTTCTGCGCCCTGACGGGTCCGTGGTGGTGACGGGCAGTTTCTCCTCAATCGCCGGGGCTCCAGCCGCGGGGATTGCCGAACTGTCCGCGACCGGTCAGCGGATCCCCCGGAATTTCCCTGAACTCGATTACTCGTCGGTGACCACGGCTCTCGGGTTGCCCAACGGGCAATGGATCCTCGCCGGCCGGTTCAGCCGGGTCGCCGGAGTGCCCCGGTTCCGGATGGCCCGCCTCAAGTCCGACCTGTCGCTGGACCCAGACTTTGATGCCTCGGCAACTTTTGAGCGGTGGCAGGTGGTGGATGTTCTCGCGCTGGATGGCCAGGGACGGCTCCTCGCGGCTGGCGCCAGCCATGCGGCCGAGGGATCATTGACCAATCCGGCCCCGTACGGGCTGGCCCGGCTGTTGCCCAATGGTGCCCTGGATCCAACATTCACCAGGGCGCCTGCGTGGGGAAGAACCCTGTTTGTGGAATCGGATGGGAATCTGGTCACCGGATTGCCGTTGCAGCGATGGAGTCCGGAGGGGCGTCCGATGCCGTTGTTCCTCGGGAATCCCACGAGCCCCTACCTTGACATTGAGCCCGATCACCGGTTGGTGCGTCTGTCCGACGGAAGCTTCGTGGCCCCCTTGAGCGCATCCTCGCTCTCCATCAACCAACTTCGCCGTTGGCTGCCCAACGGACGAGTGGACGACCTCTTCGAGAATCCGTTCACCGAATGGGAGTTTCGCCCCCGGGTCACAGCCGCCGCCGCGCTTCCCGATGGCTCAATCCTCACAGCCATCGTGGACGGGCGGGGAGGCGCACTCATCCGGAGGGTGCTGCCCGACTCGGATCTGCAGTTGGCGGATCCCCAATGGGCCGGCGGCGAACTGCGCGCCGGGCTGTTCACCCAGCCGGGGCGCCGCTACCGGGTGGTTTCGCGGGACTCCCCCGGGAGCCCGGCAACCGCCACCGGCGAACTCATCGAGGGCGATGGCTATCTCAGTCCGGTGGGTGCCACCGCTTCGGGATCCGAGGGCTACCTGCAGGTGGTCCGTGAACCGGATGGAGAATAGGCCGGGGGCCGCATCGTCGCTGGGAGCAGCGGATGATTCCCCAGGCGCGAAGGGTCCGCCCAAATTTCCTTGAAGTGCGCGGTGGTCGAGCACGTCCGTAAGTTTATAGCTGCAAACATTCTGAAACCTCTTCCCATGTTCACCCAATCAAGCCACCAGGCCGGCTTCCTTGCCGGAAATCGTCGGAGTCCTGTCCGGGTTTGGGCGGTCCAGATCCTCGTCACGCTGCTGCTTCCTGGTCTCCTGAGCCCCGCGGCTGAGCCGGGCTCCGTGGATCTCACCTTCGATCCCCCCGAGGGCCATGGAGGGGCGCAGCCGTTCCTGGTGGTCGTGGATTCGTACCTGTACCTGGCTCAGGGGAATGCCG
>JAFLEG010000210.1 GCA_017302195.1 Verrucomicrobiota bacterium | reverse complement strand
GATGCCGATGGCGGGGACGACCGGGAGGTGGTGGAGGGACGCGTCCGGGAGTCGTGGCAGGGCGCTGAGGAGGAATCGGAGGCCGAGGTGGAGCGTCCCCGGGCGACCTTTGCGGATGTGGGCGGCATGGAGGACCTCAAGGAGGAGATCCGGCTCAAGATCATCCATCCGCTGAGCCATGCGGACCTCTTCAAGGCCTACGGCAAGAAGGTCGGCGGCGGGGTCCTGCTGTATGGTCCGCCGGGATGCGGCAAGACGCACCTGGCGCGGGCGACAGCCGGGGAGGTGCGGGCGGGCTTCATCGTGGTCTCCATCCACGACGTGCTCGACATGTGGATCGGCAACAGCGAGCGCAATCTCCACGGGTTGTTTGAGCAGGCCCGCCGCAACGCGCCGTGCGTGCTGTTCTTCGACGAGGTGGATGCCCTGGGTGCGAGCCGCGCGGACATGAAGACCAGCGCCGGACGGCATCTCATCAACCAGTTCCTGTCGGAACTCGACGGGGTGCGCAGCAGCAACGAGGGCGTTCTGATCCTGGGCGCCACCAACGCCCCGTGGCACCTCGACAGCGCCTTCCGGCGTCCGGGCCGCTTCGACCGCATCCTCTTCGTGCCGCCCCCCGACACCGCCGCGCGCGCCGCGATCCTCCGCCTTCAATTGCGAGGCAAGCCGGCGAGCGACCTGGAGATCGAGCCGGTCGCCAGGAAGTGCGAAGGGTTCTCCGGGGCGGATCTCAAGGCGGTGGTGGATCTCACGGTGGAAAACAAGCTGCGGGACGCCCTCAAACGCGGCACGCCGGAACCGATCCGCACCCGCGACCTGCTGGCCGCCGCGGCGGCCCTGCGTCCCACCACGCGGGAGTGGTTCGCCACCGCCCGGAACTACGCCCTCTACTCCAACCAGGGCGGCGTGTACGACGAGATCCTGAAGTACCTCAAGCTCTAGGTCCCAAGATGACGCCGGAACCCCATCTCCAGCGGGCGCTGCTGCTCCAGCAGCAGGACCGCCACGCCCAGGCCGAAACGGAATTGCGGAAGCACCTGGCCGGCGATCCGCGGGACGCCGTGGCGCACGCCTCGATGGCCCTCAGCCTTGCAGCGCTGGATCGGTTGGACGAGGCCGAGGCGGCGGCACGCGAGGCGGCCGGGATTGCCCCGGACCTCGCCTTCGCCTGGTACGCCCTGGCCCAGGTGCTGTCCGATCGGAATCGCCCGGACGACGCGGCCGGTGCGATTGCCGAGGCCATCCGGCACGATCCCGGCGATGCGGACTACCAGGGCGTGCGGGCCGGCATCGAATTCCAGCGGCGGCGTTGGGCCGACGCCCTGGCCGCCGCGGAGGCCGGCCTGGCCTCCGATCCCGAGCACGTCGGCTGCAACAATCTGCGGGCCATGGCGCTGGTGAAGCTGGGACGAAAGTCCGAGGCCGGCACCACCCTGGACGCCACCCTCTCGCGCGCTCCCGACAATTCGTTATCGCATGCCAACAAGGGCTGGACCCTGTTGGAACAGGGGGACCATCGGCAGGCGATGACTCATTTTCGCGAAAGCCTGCGCCTGGACCCTTCCAACGACTGGGCCCGGCAGGGCCTGGTGGAGGCCTTGAAGTCCGGGAATCCGGTGTATGCGGTGATGCTTCGGTACTTCCTGTGGATGGACAAGCTGTCCGAACAGGCGCGCTGGGGCATCCTGGTGGGCGGTTATGTGGGCTCCCGGATGCTGGGATCCGTGGCGTCGAGTCATCCGGAATGGGCGCCCTGGATCCTCCCGGTGCGCATCGCCTACATCGCCTTTGCACTGCTCACCTGGCTGGCGCAGCCGCTGTTCAACCTGCTGCTCTTCCTCCACCCGGTCGGCCGTCACGCCCTCGACGCCACACAGCGCCGTCAGGCGGGCGCGGTTGGCGTCTGCGCCGGAGTGGCGCTCGCCTCCCTGGTCACCTGGATGGTGTCCGGATTCACAGGCCCTTTCCTGACCCCGGCCCTGGTGTTCGGGCTGCTGGCGGTTCCGGTCGCGGCAGTCTTCGCCTGCCAGCCCGGATGGCCCCGACTCACGATGTCCGCCATCGCGCTGGTGCTGGCGGCCGCCGGCCTCACCGCGGTGGCGATTGCGGTCCTGGTGCGACCAGACCCCAAAACGGAGATGGCCACCCTGGGATCGCTGGCCCTGTCGCTGTTCCTGCTCGGCACCTTCCTGTCCCAGTGGATTGCCAACCTCCTCATGAGCCGCACGCCGCAGCGCTGAGCAGGCGGTGAAGGCCTCAGGCGGGGCGCCGTTGGAACGTCAGTTCTGTCACCGCGCCCCCGCCGCCATCCAGTCATCGCAGAATCGCAGAAGATCATGCTGGATTCTCTGGACCTGAAGGCGGGTGTTGCGTATCTCCCGGCTGTTCTCGACCCGAAGCCATCCTGCATGATCCACATCCGCCTGATTCCGCTTGGCCTCATCCTGAGCCTGGGCTGTGCGGGTGTCGTTCGGTCGGGCATGGCCCCCGCGACGATCCAAGCCGAAGGCTATCCTGCGGCGGGCGTGTCCGGTGCTTTCTCCACGATCGCGGCTCTCCAGACACCGACGCCTCTTCCAATCGCCCGAGTCGAATCCCTCAGGATCAAAGAAGGCGACGCGGGGACCGCGCCGGCACGTTTTGAACTGCGGCTGAATCGCGCCGCAGATCATGTCTGCAGGGTCCGCTACGCCACCACCAACGACACGGCACGGGCGCCGGGAGACTTCACAGCGGTGGCGGGGGTGCTGGAGATCGCGCCCGGGGAAACCAACGCCGTGGTGGAGGTCCTGGTCCATGGCAACACCACGGAGGAGCCCAACAAGACGCTGATGCTGACCTTCAGCGACGTGGAGGGGATGCGCATGCTGAGCGTGGACAACGTGCCCGTGCCCGCGATTGCCACGATCATCAACGACGATGTCGCGCCGGGAGAGGCCCGCAGCTTCACCTGGGCCGCCGTGCCTTCGAAGATCACGGTGGGGGAGCCATTCTCCGCCGGTCTCACCGCCCGGGACGGAAGCGGCGACGTTGTGACAGACTTTGACGATGCCGTAAGCATCCGAGGATTTGCCGGCCCGGGATTGCCCAGCAGCGTGGTCCTGACCGAGATTTCCATCCAATCGCAACGGGGCGCGGAACTTCAGAACGTTGCCAATGACGCGGTGGATGTCGGTGGGTGGCAGATCCACTTCTACGACCTCTTCCGATGGCCGGCACCGAAGCTCGTCTTCACCATCCCTGCAGGAACGATGGTTCCGCCCCGAGGCGTCTTTGTCGTGGTGACCACGCCCAACCGGTTGGAATCCCCCGGATCGTATCCGCTGTTCCGGGTACCTGGGGGATTGCATTGGTGGCCCTTGACGGACAATCCCCTGTTCCCGGCGGAGCCCCCGATCGGTGTGGTGGTGACGGATGCCGCCGGCGGGGTGGCCGACACCTTTTTCGCCGGAGAAGCGGACTCCACCCAAGTGTGTGTCCCGCGGATCCTGACCTCCGAGGAGTGGATAGGCCCCCCGGCAAGCACGACGAACCTCCCGTTCTACATTGGACGTCCGCCAGGCCAGGGGCGTAATCGACGCACCGCATCCGACTGGGCTCCCATGGGTCCGAGGCAACTGCCTTACAGTTTCCGGGAACCCAACCCGGGCCTGGTCCTTCCCTTCGAGGAAGCCGTGGCACTCCCGGTCACTCCCCATATGGTTTCGGCATTTAACGGGGGCGTGCATCACGGCGTTCTCACCCTGAGTGGATTCGCGCCACGCATCCGCCTGTTGGCCGATGATGGCAAGGGTCACCGCGGCCTGAGTGTACCGATGGCAGCCACGGCGGCAGACGATCTGGAGATCTCGCTCGCCGTCACTCCACGAATCCTTGTCAGTCTGGAAATGAACAGCCTCTTCGAGGTGGCCGTCACGAACCACGGAGCGGTTCTCTCCTCGAATGTCACCGCCACACTGAAATTGTCCCCGATCTACGGAGGAACACCGGCTGCGATCCAGGCGTCGTGGGAAATTTCCCAGGGCTCCGTGCAGATGCGTGGAGTGCATCAGAGCCCTGCAACACTGTTCCAGATTGAGGTCCGCGCCGCCTTTGGGGAACTGCCACCGAACGGTGTCGCCACGCTGCGGTTCCAGGTTGAACGAACCCTGAGCGTCCCCGCGGCGATTCCACCGCTCCCCTACCAACTGCCGGCCACGGTGGTCCTCAGCCGGCAACCGCCCGAAATGGATCTGCGCAACAACACGGCAAGCGTCGCCCAGGAACTGGTCGCCGCCTGTGCGCCGCTTGAGACCGGCGTGGTGGCCTGGTGGCGCGCGGATGGAGATGGTGCCGACACCATCGGCGGAAACACCGGCAACCCCGTGGGGATCGTGGATCTGGCCGAGGGCCGCGTGGGCACCGGCGGATTCGGCTTCCCTCATGGCGGGGGAATGATCCGCATCCCCGCTTCGGCGCCGCTCAACTTCAGCGATGGTGAATCGTTCAGCGTGGAGCTGTGGTGCCGCGTGGCTCCCGACCATGGGGTTTTCCATGGCCTGCTCGCCAAGGGGACTCCCGCGGCGGGCTGGAACGGCTATGCGATCACCCTGGAGGAAGGCACCGTCGTCCTGCGTCTCGGGGACGGCGAACGGTCTGACATTCTCCGACTCGGTTCATGGTCCAGGCCGGTTGAGCGCGCCAACGACTGGCGCCATCTGGTGGTCTCGGTGAACCGGAGCGCCGCGCCAGTGGCACGCTGCTGGATTGATGGGATTGAAGGCACCGCCAGCGCCCTCACAGCGACCGGCAACTTGTCCAACGAGCAACCCCTCGACCTGGGGGGCGCGGGAGGAAACCATCCGTCGTTGGCGGGGAATCTGGACGAAGTGATCCTCCGGCGCGCGGTCACCAGCCCGGCTCAAGCACACGCAGCGTACGAGGCGGGCGGACATGGCCATTGCCACGCCGTCCTTGAAATCCGACCTACCGCGCCCCGCTTCAGCCGGGGCGACAGCGGGGCTGCCGACCGCTGGCGCGCCCTGGACCTCGGCGTTGTCGGACAACCATACCGGTTCGAGTTTGAGCTCCGAAACCGGGGACCGCTGCCCGCGGCAGCACACCTGTTCGTCACCCCATACTTTACCGAAGCACCCTACGAATTCAGGACGCCGTTGGGGCCGGGGTTGGTCAATCCTGAGACGGGGCGGACGAGTGCGGACCTCGGCGTTCTGGCGGCCAACGCCGTGATGCCGATGTCTGTGGTATGGACCCCCTCCCACCCCGAAGGCCGATGGGATCTTCTGGCCGCAGGCGGCGACCCGAGGGTGGGCGGCGCTGCGGTGCAGATGCGTATGGACAGCCAGATTGACACGGATCGGGACGGCATTCCGGACGAGTACGAAGCGTCTTCCGGACTGGACATCCATTCCGCAGTGGATGCCGGAAGTGACACCGATTTCGACGGGTGGACGGCGGCCGAAGAGTTCGAGGCCGGCACCAGAGCCAACGATGCCGACAGCCAACTGCAATTGATCACGGATGGTTCCAAGATATCCGTGAATGCCGTGGCCTCTCGCCAATACCGGCTGGAAAGGCGGGGACGCATGGCGTCTGGCCCGTGGGAGGTGATCCACGCATTCCGTCCCGAGACCGACGGTGTCATCTCACTGGACCTCACCGTCGGTGATTCGACGGAAGTTTATTATCGGGTGAGTGTCCTGCTGCCGTATTGACCGGGCGGTCGAAACAGCACCCCAGGTCTCGGCAACACCCTTCGTCTTGAGGAAAGCGAGCATGCGGCTCCCAAGGTTGCCTGGGATCTGGATCTCGCCATCTCCGCCAAGGGCAGTCCGGACAGCTTCCTGTTTGAGAACGACGGCCGCGGGCATTTCCGGGATGTCTCCCGGCGGCTGCCCCAGTTCATCAACAACTATGCACGACCATAAGACACCGGTCGCGCCGCACGACTGGAAGGAGGGCAATCGGGAAGGCAGGTCGGTGGTGGTTCGGGCTCACGGCACCGACGGGCGGGTGTTGGCGGAGGTGCCGATGCGGTGGTACGGCGAATCCCTCTGGCGCGCACACCTGCCGCACCAACCGGAGATCCATTCCCTCACCCTCTGCGCCACCGATGCGGCGGGAAATACGGCGTGCTTCCCGGTCCCGGCGCCGCCTCCGGAATGACCCCTCCCTGCGGAAAGGATCGCATCGGAGGCCCGGGCGCCGGACCCTCCAACTCCCCGCACGCCGCAACGGCAACCAACCGGGAATACTCCAGCCACCTGCCAACTCCCATGACCGTGATGCTGATCCACCGAATCCGATCCACCCGTCCGCGGTCAGCGGGCCACGCCCGACTCGGCGCCGCCCTCACCGTGTTCCTCATCGTCACCGGACTGCTGGTCGCGGCGGTTCCGGTCCCCGCCGACTTCACGGTCACCGCCCCGGCCGATGGATCGGAGTTCCGGCTCTCTGGGGCCCGCGGCCGCTACGTCGCCCTCCACTTCCTGCTGAAGACCGAATGCCCGATCTGCCTGCGGCATACCCGCGATTACGCCCGACGCGGACCGGGGTTGACCAATGTGGTTCAGGTGTTTCTCAAGCCGGATTCCGAGGAGGAGATCCGCCGGTGGACGTCAACGATGGATGCCGGCGACCCAATCAAGGTGACCGTGTACCGGGATCCGGAGGCCGCATTGGCCGACGCCTATGGCATCCCCGGCGGCTATGCCTTCCACGGCCAGAAGGTCCACTATCCCGCGCTGATCCTGCTCGATCCCGCGGGGAAGGAGGTCTTCCGGCACGTCGGCACCAACAACTCGGATCGGCTGCCCTTTGACCGGTTCGCCGCGGTGGTGAAGGACCGGAAAACGGACGCCCCGCCGGAACCCTGACCACCATCCCATGAAGACCCTCCTCCATCTCGCCGCACTCGCGGCCACCCTGTCGGCCGCGGCCGCCTGTTTCACCCCGTCCTCGCGTCCGGACCCCTCACGCGCGCCCGGAGCGGCGACCAACGCTCCCGCCGGCCGCTGACGTGACGCTGGCCGTGTGGCAAGAGCGCTCGCATGAGCGCCACCATCACCACGCCTCCCGACTTCGCGAAGCAGTTGATCGCCGTGCTGCCGAAGCTGCTCGCGCCCGGCGCCACGCCCGATGACTGGGACACCGAAGCGACGACGTACGACCTGAATCGGTTTCGCAACGAGGCCGACTTCGTTCAGCGCTTCTTCGAGGTGGTGGCCGAGCTGGCGAAGGGAGCGCCGGCCGATGCGGCGACCGTTCGCGCGAAGCTCGCGAGCTGTGGGCTGCCGTCTGACTACGCGCGCCTGGGGC
>JAFLEG010000021.1 GCA_017302195.1 Verrucomicrobiota bacterium | reverse complement strand
GATGCGGAGCCTGTGACATTCCTCTTGGGACATTGGGGGACAAGGACCCCGCCCCCTCGGCATTGTCGCGGCCATCCGCACTTCCTTACAGGAATCTTTGGGGGTGATGCCTCCCAGCCTGAGGCGGCCAGGGCCGCGTGGGGCGGATGACGAAGAGTCCCGCCCGGGAGGTCGTGTGGCATCGGACCTTGGCAAACTCGATCTGCCCGGGAGCCGTGCGGACCCATTCACAGGGAAGCATCGGACACCCCGGAGGCCCACCGGGAGTGGGGGCAACGCATTCCCTACAAGCGCTCCGGCAGGGAGGATCGCATCCCCTTTTATGGAATCCGGGCGAGCGGCTGGGAGCCCGGACCGTCGCCCCCGTGCGCATTCCGCCCCCCGAATCCCACCCCGAAGCCGTCCCGGACGGCAGGCGCCCTCGATCTCACATCAGGGTGTAAGGATTCCCGGGATGGTCCGACCCAGCTCTGCATGAAACGACGTCTCCTGCTGCTGGCCTGGCTGGGCCTCTTCTCCGCCACGGCAGTCCTGGCGACCGACAAATCCCTGCTCAACCTCGACAGGGAGGGGGTTGCCATCCAGGGCTGCGATCCCGTTGCCTACTTCGTCTTGAAGGCGCCCGTGAAGGGCAAGCCGGAGTTCACCAGCGAGTTCCATGGGGCAAAGTACCGGTTCCATTCCGCCAGGAACAAGGAGGCCTTCGACGCGGACCCGGCGAAGTACGAGCCCCGGTTTGGAGGCTACTGCGCCTTTGGTGTCTCGAAGGGCAGGCTCGTGGAGATTGATGTGAACGCGTTTCAAATCGTGGACGGCCGGCTGCTGCTGCAATACAGCCCGTCCGTCCTCGACCAGTTCAACCAGGACGTGACCGGCAACCTGAAGAAGGCGGAGACTCGCTGGCCAAAGCTCGTTGAGAGGAAGGGCCAATAGTCGGCAACGCCCGGCGTCCATGGTCACCGTCGTCCGAATCTCACTGCTCGTCCTGGCCGCCTACGGGATGCTGGGCTTGTGCTTCGCCATCGCGTTCCACCTGCGGGGCCTGCAGGTGATTGATCCGAACACGCGGGAATCCGGTCTGGGGTTTCGAGTGCTCATCACGCCAGGGATCATCGCGCTTTGGCCGTTGCTGGCCTGGCGATGGAAGGCGGCAGGTGAGGTCGGTTCATTCCCCGGAGGTCCGGATTCCCCGTTCCCGAGAAGCCGGCTTCGGGCCGCGCACGCCCTGGCCTGGAAGGCCCTTGCGATCACGATCCCCTTGATCGTCGCGGCCGCCCTGGGATGGCGACCCCAGGAGGTACCCAGTTCAAGGATTCCAATCCCCTCCCCGTCTCCCTCCGTCGGCCGCGGCGTCCACGCTGCTGAAACGCGCGACGCCCGGCCGGAGGGAACCGGGTACCCGGGGCATTTCTGAATCCCCATGTCCACCACCTACCGGGCCATTGATTGGAACCGCCAGAAGCGACTCTACGATCGGACACTCGGGGGAGTGCTCCTGCTCGGGCTGGGCACCTTCATGGGCATTTCGGTCTGGGTGTCCCCCAACATCACGATCGAAACGCTGCTCCTCCGAGGCAGTGCGGTGTCGGCGCTGCTGTTGTTGCACGTCCTCCTCTGCATCGGGCCCCTCGCCCGACTCGATGCACGCTTCCTGCCGCTGCTCTACAACCGACGGCATCTCGGTGTGACCCTGTTCCTGCTGGCGCTCCTGCATGGCACGTTCGCGACGGTGCAGTTCCATGCGCTGGGCGATGAGAATCCACTGGTCAGCATCTTCACCGCGTACGGACGCGATTACCGGGTGATCGCGGATGGCCGCGTCCAGCTTTCACACTTCCCATTCGAACCGTTCGGCATCGCGGCCCTCGTCGTCTTCTTCCTGATGGCGGCAACCAGCCATGACTTTTGGCTCCGCAACCTCGGGGCGTCCTTCTGGAAGGCCCTGCACCTCGGTGTCTATCTGGCCTACGGATCGGTGCTGGTCCACGTCGCGCTGGGCGCCCTGCAGTCCGAACGCGGCGCGGTCTATCCGGCACTGCTCGCCGTTGGCTTCGCCGTCGTTGCCGGGGTGCATCTGGCTGCCGCCCGGAAGGAGCGCCGGTTCGACCACGCGGTCCCCCGGGCGGAACGGGACGGGTTTGAGCAGACCTGCCCCGTGGATGCAGTCGCCGGGAACCGGGGCAAGGTGGTGCTCGTCGGAGGACAACGCGTTGCGTTGTTCCGGCATCGGGACCGCATTTTTGCCACGTCGAACGTCTGCCGGCATCAGGGAGGTCCGATCGGCGAAGGGCGCATCGTGGACGGCTGCATCACCTGTCCCTGGCACGGCTGGAACTACCAACCCGAGGACGGCTGCAGCCCGCCGCCGTTCCAGGAAGTGCTCGAAACCTACGACACCCGGATCCAGGACGGCCGCGTGTGGGTCCGCCGCACCGCGAACCGCCTGGAACATCGCTGTCCCGGAAGCGCCGTTGCCTCCTCCTGAAGTGAACGACGATTTCTACATCGGCTATCGCGACGAAAGCCCGTCCGCACTCGCACGACACACGCGGAGGCTGGTCGCGGCGATCACGGCGATCGCGGTTGGACTGACCGCCCTGGTGGCCGGCCTCCAGACGCCTGCCGAACCGGGCACCTTCGAGTATGGGGTGAAGCGCACCTTCGCAGGAGTGCTTCACGAAAGTCCGCTCCCGATGCTGCATTCGGTCTCCCCGGACGGATCGGTGACGAACTACCTGCTCGTGGGTTCGGGTAAACACGGTCTGCCCGCGTTCGCGCGCGGTCACGACGGCCAGCGCGTGCGTTTTCAGGGATCCCTCATCCAGAAGGGTGCCGGGATCCTGGTGGAACTGAATGATCCGGACTCCTTCCTCGTGTTGGCCTCGTCCACGGCCGCGGAGAACCGGCCGGCTGACGAAGCCATCGGCCACGTCGTGCTGACCGGGGAACTGGTGGATACCAAATGCTACTTCGGCGTGATGCGTCCGGCGACGGGCAAGGTCCACCGGGGCTGTGCCGTGCGATGCCTCAGCGGCGGGGTGCCTCCCGGTCTGTTGCTGCGGGACGTCACCGGGGGCGCTGTCGTGGTGCTGCTGTCCGGACCGAACGGCCAACCGCTCCAATTCGAGGTCGGGTGGGCGGCACGGATCGTCCGGGCGGAGGGCCGCCTGACCTGGCGCGGGACTTTCCCATGCCTCGAGGTTGCCAGACTTTCCCTGGCGCATCCGGAACACGAATAGTGGCATCACGGAAGCACTCCACCCGCCATCTCGAGAGGGAGCAGGTGCCGATTCCGGAGCCGGCTCGGGAGGTTCCCCCGCCCTGGAACACCAACCCATCATGAACCTTCCTGCCGCCCTTCGGGAGACTCCGACCGGGGGAGCCCATCCCGCAGCCGTGCGGCCAACCCTGCGCCGAATCCTGGCGGCGCTGATTGGCGATGCCCGTCAGGTTTCCCTGAATCGGCGCCTGTTCAGTTCGGTGAGCCTGCTCAATGCGGTCACCAACATCGGCGGGATTCCCAGTCTGCTGCTCCTCAAGAATCCGGGCCGGCTGGTGGCGCTCCATCTCGGGACCGGACTGATCTTCCTGGGCTTCTACTGCTTTTCCCGGTTTGTGGGCCGCTACCGGCCGCTGTACTGGCCCTTCGTCCTGACAATCCTCACGTTTCTGTTCGCCAACATGCTGTTCAATGCCGGTTCCGCCGGCGGCGCGGTCTGGTATCTGATTCCAGCGCTGGTGATCGCGACGGCCCTGGCGCCCCGCACCGGGGATGCCGTCGCCTCAGGAATCCTGTTCAGCGCTGCCGCGCTCGCCATCCTCCTGATTGAACGCCGCTGGCCCACCTGGATTCAACCCTACGCCTCCGACCGGGACCGCTGGACGGACCTCGCGGGCAACCTCGTCTTCGCGCTGCTCTTTACGGGCGGTCTCGTGTTCCTGCTGGCCCGGACACTCAACGCGGAGCGCCACCGTTCCGACAACCTCCTCCTGAATGTGCTGCCCCGGGAGATTGCCGAGGAGCTCAAGCGAAACGCCCGTGTGGTGCCCCGCCACTACGACTCGGCCACCGTCCTCTTCTCCGACTTCGTGAGCTTCACCCGGGTCTCCGAACTCCTGACCCCCTCGGAACTCGTTGATCAACTGGATCAGATCTTCCAGGAGTTTGACGCCATCTCCCGGGACCATGACCTCGAGAAGATCAAAACCATCGGCGATGCCTATCTGGCGGTGGGCGGAATCCCGCGCCCCAATGCCACTCATGCAATCGATGGCGCGCTGGCCGCCCTCGAAATGCTCCGGGCTTCGGAGCGGATTCGGATGGCCCGGGAGAAGACGGGCCAGCCGTCGTGGAGCATCCGCCTCGGGCTCAATACCGGACCGCTGGTCGCCGGCGTGGTGGGCACGGAGAAATTCGCCTACGACGTCTGGGGCGACACCGTCAACACCGCCAGCCGCATTGAATCCTCGGGGGTGCCGGGGCAGATCAACCTGTCCGCCGCCGTCTTCGAGCAGGTGAAGGAATTCTTCGATTGCGAACCGCGAGGCCGCATCCCCGCGAAGGGAAAGGGCGACCTCGACATGTACCTCCTGAAGTCCATTCACCCCGGGTACTCCGGGGACGGGATCACCCCAAATCACCATTTTCGGGAGCGGTATCGCACCCTCAGACAGTCCTCAGTTCAGGATCCGACCACACCCACCATCCCGAGTGACCGGGACTGAATGGGGCGCAGGGCGGTGCGCGGCGTCCGCCTGCTCAGCCATCACATGAAGGCCGGTCTCCAGCGCGGTCATCACTGGACAACATCGTGCTCCGCGGTCATGCGCAGGGCTGCGAGTTCACAGCGCGGCACCCGGTCTTCCAGCAGGCTGTGGGCATGGTGACGTCCGATGTTGCCGAGTCTAACGAATCGGGTCGCAGCGGCATGGCGTCAGATGGAAAATGGTTACGGGGTGCCGTTGCCGGAACTGGGAATCCGGTTCGAGGATCCATCCGAAGCGAGGCGTGGGACATGGGCTGGCACGAGAAAATCCACCCGGTGAGGAAGCAGCACTTCAACGGCAATCTGGAACGGCGGCGTCGCATGGGTCTGGCCTTGGGATGGGTGAAGCTCCATGAACGAGTGGAGGCCGACCTGCCCAAGTTCCAACGGCCACAGGAAGAGATCCTGCCGGCCCATGGGCAGCCAAAGCAGCCCCGCCGCGTCTTCGACCGAGGCGACTCGAATCATGACATCGGATGATGCTCCGATGACGGTCATGTTCACTTGCATGGAATGGTCGGGCGCCTCGCTGTGATGCCACACCCGGACATCCTCCACGCTCAGCCCGGGGAAAAGCGCTGACGATTGCGGCGCCGGCGACGCTGGCATCGGGGACGGGATCGGCAGGGGGCTTGATTCGTCCCACGGCGAAGTCTGCGCAGGGCTGCTGTCCGGGACTCGTGCAACGCGCAGCACCTCCGATCGTCCCTCTTCCGGCTTGGGAGCCAGATCCACGCTGAGCCGCCACGCGGGGTCGTCGTCGAACAGCGTGTCGCCACTCCAAAAACGGACGCTTCCACCGTCCGTCGTCGCGTTGGTGCCTGGGAAGGGAATCAACTGGATCCGGTTCCCGGTGGGATCGGAGAGGCGGACCCGTCGGATCCGCTGCCGCACCTCTGCGTTGACGAAGTCCCCGGATAGCTCGACCACGGTCCGGAGTTGCAGCCCCGGTCGTCCTGCATGGCCGCGGGTGCGGTCCACGCGGACGTCGTTTGCGGAGAGGTTCAATCCGTTGGTAGTCCGATGCGCCGGCAGCGGCTGGGGCTTCCAAAACGGGCCGGCGAAGGGGGATGGATTCCGGACCCGCAAGGTTCCGATGCGGCGGAATGGCGAAAAGGGCGCCGCCGGGGTCGGAGGGTCGAAGGAAACGAACTCGAACAAGATCGTCCGCTGGCGTCTGGGATAGATCGTCGCCTCAAACACCCAGGGCCACCCTGCCCGTTGGGGGAATGCATCCTGTCCCCACGGCAGGCCATCCTCGGCCAGCAGTCGCATCATCACTCGTTGAGGCACGTAGGGAGAACGCAGCCCGCTGCGGTTGCTGGGACTGGCGTCCCAGAACCAGAGGTTCAAAGCGGACTCCTCAGTCGTCCTGGAGACCAAGGGGGTAGCACTGTCCGGCGACACCCAGCCCAGGATATCCTTCAACCAGGCTGGCGCCCGGCCGTGCAACTGGCGCAGGCGCTGCCCCGGCATGATGTGGTTGGTCCCTGCGGTGACCCCGAGGAACCGCACCTGCAGCTCGTCGTTTACCGTGAACGTTTCGGCGCCCAGCCCGGCCATTGGGATCCAGAGGCCGATCATCAACCCAGCGAGGCGCGGGCGCATGGCGGGGGCGGCGCGGGTCAGGCGAGCAGGTTCTGCATCACCTCGCCGTGCACATCGGTGAGGCGGAAGTCGCGCCCCTGGAACCGGTAGGTGAAGCGTTCGTGGTCCACGCCGAGCAGGTGCAGGAGGGTGGCGTGAAGGTCGTGCACATGGACGCGATCCTTGACGACGTTGAACCCGAAGTCATCGGTCTCACCCACCGTCACGCCACGACGGGTGCCGCCGCCGGCCAGCCACATCGTAAACGCCTGCGGATGATGGTCGCGTCCGAGACTGCGCTTCAGCTCGGCGCTGGCCTCCACCTGCGGGGTGCGTCCGAACTCACCGCCCCAGATCACCAGGGTGTCGTCGAGCAGACCCCGGAGCTTCAGGTCGGCGATCAGGGCGGCGCAGGCACGGTCGGTCAGCGCTGCCTGCGCCTTCACCCCGCCCTTCACGTCGCTGTGGTGGTCCCAGGCCTCGTGGAACAACTGCACGAAGCGCACCCCGCGTTCCACCAGCCTCCGGGCCATAAGGCAGTTGTTGGCGAAGGAGGCCTTTCCGGGCTCGGCACCGTACAGCGCGAGGGTCTCCGGGGATTCCCGTGAGAGGTCGGTCAGCTCCGGCGCGCTGGACTGCATCCGGTAGGCCATCTCAAAGGCGTTGATGCGCGTGGCGATTTCCGGATCGCCCATGACGCCAAGACGCTCCTCGTTGAGCGCCTTGACGGCATCCAGGGTCTTGCGCTGGAGCGAGGCGCTCATGCCGGCCGGATTGGACAGATAGAGCACGGGATCCGCGCCCTTTCGGAAGAGCACGCCCTGAAACACGCTGGGCAGGAAACCGCTGCCGTAGTTGCCCGCGCCGCCGCTCAGGCCGCCGGCGGAGTTGAGCACCACGAATCCGGGCAGATCCTGCGAGACGCTGCCCAGGCCGTAGGTCACCCAGGCGCCCATGCTGGGGCGTCCAAACTGCTGCGACCCGGTGTTCATGAAGATCTGTCCGGGCGCGTGGTTGAAGGCGTCGGTGGACATCGAGCGGACAATCGTCAGGTCGTCCGCCACCTTCGCGAGCTCCGGGAAGGCCTCGCTGATCCAGGCGCCCGACTGTCCGTGCTGCTGGAAGGCAAACTCGGGCGCGTAGATGGCCGAGTCGGGCTTGATGAAGGCGTAGGTCTGTCCGCCCAGGACATCCTTGGGCACGGGCTGTCCATTGTACCGGGCCAGGGTCGGCTTGTGGTCGAAGAGCTCCAACTGGCTGGGCGCGCCGGCCATGAACAGATAGATCACCGACTTGGCGCGCGCCGGCAGCGGAGACTGGCGTGCAGCCATGGGATTCGCCGCGGCGACGGTGGCCGCCGCGGCACGGTCGCCCAGCAGCGACGCCAGCGCGATGGAGCCGAGTCCGACACCGCACTGCTGGAAGAACCAGCGGCGGGTGAGAAACTGGCGCCGTTCGCGGTCGAGTTCCTGGGCGAGATTCATGCGGGGCTCATTCCTTGGTGATGGTTTCGTCGAGATTCAGGATCGCCCGGGTCACGGCGCTCCAGGCCGCCAGATCGGCGGTGGTTGCCCCCGGGGGCATCGGGGCGGGATTCTTCGGATCGGCATGGGCGAACGCGCCGGCTTCCTTCGGCTTCGACGCGTATTCGCTCCGGGCCTCGGACAACAGGGCCAGGAGCACCGCGGTCTCCCGGTCCGAGGGCGGACGCGCCACGCATTGCCGGAACGCCCACCGGACGCGTTCGTCGTCGGCAAAGGACACCGACAGGGCACGCCAGGCGAGCCACCGGGCGGCCTGGACGAAGGTCGGATCGTTGAGCGTGGTCAGCGCCTGCAGCGGGGTGTTGGACCGGTTGCGCCGCACGCAGCTCTGCTCCGCAGGCGGGGCGTCGAAGGTGAGCAGGACCGGATACGGCACGCTGCGCTTCCAGAAGGTGTACATCGCCCGGCGATAGCGGTCGTCGCCCTCGCTCACGTTCCAGGCAATGGGACCGTAGGCCAGGGACATCACGCCGTCGGGCAGCGGCGGAAACACACTGGGTCCGCCCACCTTGGGCGAGAGCAGTCCGCTGGCCTTGAGGGCGATGTCCTGCACCGCTTCGGCATCCACCCGCACCCGGGCGCCGCGTCCCAGAAGACGGTTATACGGATCGTGCTCCAGCCCTTCGGGCGTCAGGCGCGAGGCCTGGCGATAAGTCGAGGAGCCGGTGATCACGCGGTGGAGGTGCTTCAGGCTCCAGGGGCGCGCGGGTTGTCCGGTGGCCGGATCAGGCAGCTCCGGATACATGAACTCGGCGGCGAGCCAGTCGAGCAGCTCCGGATGCGTCGGGCGTTCGGCGCGGGTTCCGAAGTCCTCGGGCGTGGCCACCAGTCCGGCGCCGAAATACTGCTGCCAGACCCGGTTGACCATCACGCGGGCGGTCAGGGGATTGTCCGGATGCGTCAGCCAGGCCGCGAAGCCGAGGCGGTTGCGCGGCGCATTTGCTGGAAAGGGATTGAGCACCGCGGGCACATCGGCCGTCACCGCCGCACCGGGCTTCTGCCACTCGCCGCGCTTGAAGATCCGGGTGGCGCGCGGCGGATCCCGCGGTGCCAGCACCAGGGTGGTCACCTCGGCCGCCGGCCAGTCCTTCCAGGCCTCATCCCAGGCGCGTGCCGCTTCGGCGAGGGCGGGATCCTGAAACAGGAAGACGCGGAACAGTTCCCCGCGCTGGACCGCGGTGAGCGCCGTCCGGTCCCGGCTGATCCAGGAGCGCTGCCGGGCGTTGAGGGGATCCACGGACAGCGGTCCGCCGTCGCGGGTGACACTGAGCCGCAGCCGGCCCGGAACGAAGTTGGACAGGTGCTCGTCGCTGGCCTGCAAGCCGTCCTTGGGCTTGGAGTGGACGGTGATCAGCAGCCGCGTGCCCCCGGCAAACCCAAAGGGCTCCGTCGCCTCGAAGACCGCCCGACGTTCGTCGTTGCGGCGTCCACGGGTGAGCGCGGATGACCAGCCACCGTTGGTCACCACGCCGTCGGTCATCGCGGTGGCCGGATGGCCTGGCACTTCCGCATCGGCCAGCACCTTCCGGAAGGTTACCGGTTGGGCTGCCGGGGTGTTGGTATCGCCGGGCGACAGCTTCTGAAGCTCGCGCAGGGGCGTAGCCTCGACGAGAAACTCCCCGATCAGGAAGTCCCCCTTGCCGTCCAGTCCCGGACCTCCAAAGGGCAGGTTGCCGTGGTTGAGCAGCTCCAGGCGAAAGCCGGTGTAGTTCGTCTCCGGCACGTCCACCCACACCCGCAGCACGCTGGTGCTGTAGATGTCGCCCCCGGCGAGCAGGGAGAAGTCCTCTTGCTTCTCGAACTTCATCGGGGTCGAGTGCCATTCCTGCGGATCCAGCGCCTGCCACTGCGGGCCCGGGGCGGCCAGGCCGTGCAGCCAGGCCTCAAAGCGCGCCATAACCGCCGGATCGCCCGCCGCCTGTTCCTCGATGGCGCGGGCCCGCGCCTCGATGGCCAGCCGCTGCCTGCGGACCACCTTGTCCGGCACTTCCATCCGCGGTTCGACGTCCTGGTTCAGGAAGTCATAGAACTGGTAGTATTCCTTCTGGGAGATCGGGTCGAACTTGTGGTTGTGACACTGGGCGCAGGCCACGGTGAGACCGAGCCAGGTGCGGCCCACGGCGTCCACGCGATCCACGATGCTCTCCACCCGGAACTTCTCGGGCTCGATGCCGCCCTCCATGTTGATCATGGAATTGCGGAGGAACCCGGTGGCGATACGCTGTTCGGGCGTGGGATCCGGCAGGAGGTCACCCGCCAGTTGGTCGCGGGTAAAGGTGTCGAAGGGCTGGTCGGTATTGAGGGCGTGGATCACCCAGTCGCGCCAGGGCCAGAGGGAGCGGGTGCGGTCCTTTTCAAATCCGTTGGAGTCGGCGTAGCGGGCGGCATCCAGCCAGTGGCGCGCCCATTTCTCCCCGTAATGCGGTGACTCCAGCAGACGTTCCACCGCCCGGCGGTAGGCATCCGCGGAGTCGTCGGCCAGGAAGGAGTCCACGTCATCCTCGGAGGGAGGCAAGCCGGTCAGGTCGAGACTCAGCCGCCGCAGGAGGGTGGTCCGGTCCGCTTCCGGTGAAGGGGGCATCTTCTGCGCCTGGAGCGCCGCCAGGACGAAATGGTCCACCGGATTTCGAAGCACAAAGCTCGGCCCCTCGGGGACGACGATCGGGACGGCCGGGCGCCGCACCGGCTGGAAGGCCCAGTGCGAGCGCGGATCCGGTCCGACGGCCGCCGTCGCCGGATCCGCAGGCCAGACGGCGCCCGACTGGATCCAGTCCCGCAGCCGCGCAATCTCGGCATCGGTCAACGCCTCCCCCTTCTTCGGCATCCGGGCCACCTCGGCATGCCGTCCGGAGACCACCTGGATCAGCACGGAGGCGTCAGGCTGTCCGGCCTGCAGCAGCGGCCCATGGTCTCCCCCGCCGAGGGCCGCATCGCGCCGGTCCAGGCGGAGCCCCGATTCCTGCTTCTTCTCCCCATGGCAGGACAGGCAGCGCTCCGCCAGCAGCGGCCGAATATCCCGCTCAAAATCGGGCGCCTCCGCGGCGCCGAGGCTCCAGGCCAACAGCACCGCAGGGCCGATCCGGCGGAGAATGAGGAGGCAGTGAACCGACATTGCCCAAAGAGGACATCAATCCGACGCCTCCCGCCAGTTTCCATTCGGTCGAAGCCGCCCTTTGCAATACTTCGCGGTCGGTTCCGGTTCGTCTCCTCCGATGAGGGCCTCTTTCGTCAGGAAACCGGCAGCGAAGATCTGGAAAGCAGCGACGGACGTAGCCGCGATTGGGTGCGGCCAGACCGTGAGTCTGCGCGCGGGCGTGGGTGGCAATGAGAACGTCAGGGATGAGGTGCTGGTGCCTCCCACCCTCGCGCCGGTTGCGCTGAATGCGCTGTCCACCTCGGTGCACATGACCGGCCTGGCACCCCTTCGGCCCATTCAGCAGGAGAGTCTGGCGGTTCGGGTGGGGAAATATTCGTGTACGTTCAAGAGGCGAACGATAGGCTGCACTAACCAGAACAACGAGGAGTCCGATGACGTCGTTCGTGCCGAACGTTTCGACGACGGCCGGCTTTGCGTTGGCGGCCATGGACGTTGTGAGCGAGCACCTGCCAGTCATCGTCACAGTGGGGTTGATTGTTAGTTCAATTGCCGCGCTGCGGATCTTTTGGACGCTCTGGACGCCGGTCGACCGGCGAGTGAACGGCGACCGGCTCGCGCTCACCAAGGCCATCCACATCAGCGACCTCAGGGACAAATCCGTTCGGATACATTTGAAGTCGAAGACCGTGATTGAGGGCGCGATCCTGCTTGGATATTGCTCCACTCACACCGAAGCACCGTACGATTTTAAGCAGTTGCTCATGGCTCGATTGCCGGATGGCCGCACGATTTACATTCGCATCTCGGAGATTGAGTACCTGGAAGACGGTAATTTGACCTGACCAGCGTTCAGGCCACCGTTGCGATTCATGCGTCCAAGCGGGCGGTCTGTCCGGCAATCAGAGGCTCCAATTCGGCCTGGTGATCCTCGTAGTACGCGAGGCACTCGTAAACTTGGGCGCGTGTCAGGGTGGGAAAGGCCTGCACCACCTCGTCCACGGAACACCCGGTTCGAATCATGGCCACGACGTCATGGACCCCGAGCCGGCTACCCTCGACGATGGCATGACCGCTGCGGACTCCGGCCTTCCGCACGATGTACCGATAGCTGGTTGCAATCATGTCCGAAGGTTAGGGAGCATGGCTTCTCGAGGCAACGGCAACCATCGCCGTCCCGTCAACGCGTTCGTCCATCGCCGTTGTCGCCGCCGCGTCGTGCTCCGGA
Organism: Verrucomicrobiota bacterium; assembly: GCA_017302195.1. Lineage (GTDB taxonomy): Bacteria > Verrucomicrobiota > Verrucomicrobiia > Limisphaerales > UBA9464 > UBA9464. The sequence continues at coordinate 4,262 of JAFLEG010000021.1, read as the reverse complement.
TTGAGATGCGAGTGGAGCGTGTTGCGGGTCCACCATGGGAAGGGAGGGACGCCAGGGACGCCATGCTGCGGTCCTTGATCAAGTCCAGGCCACTCGGGTGGCGGGCTGATGGATGTCCTGTCCCTTGTGATCCTACCCGGCAAGCAGAGGCATCAGCAGTGTTGCGAGACCGGGGTCGTTGCAAACACGGCCGCCGTTGTCGCTGTTGGTGAAAATCACAAAGCCCGCCTTGCGCTCGACGGACGCCATGGTCAGCGAGCGGAAGCCGGCTTGGCCACCAGAGTGCAGTATCACGTGTCCGGTGGGACGTTGTTGTACGGCCCAGCCCAGCGCCCAGGAGTCAGCGCCGTCGATTTTTCCGTCAGGATCGAGCTTCGTTTGCGGACGGATCATTTCATCACGCATCGCGGTTCCGAGAAAGGAATCCCCCCCGGGAGGATTGAGCACTGCCAGCAGAAACTTCGCATAGTCGGAGACGGTGGTGCGAAGCTCGCCGACGGCGCCATAGCGGGCGATATCGGCCGCATTGGGCTTCTTGTTGGGCAGCGGTCGGCCGTCGGCCCCGTGCGGACGCGCCATGCTGCGCTCAAACGACTCCCGCCACAGGAATCCGCTCGCGGTCATGCCGAGCGGGCCGAGCAGCCATCGCTGCATGCAGGCGTCAAAATCGGTGGCGCAGACTTCGAGATCCCCTTCGTATCGGCCGCATGGTGACGGGAAGGTGCGGCCGGCGACCTCGGTCATCACCGACTGGAGATAGAAATATCCCTCGCCGGAATAGCGGAAGCGTTCGCCGGGGGCGGCTTCAAACTTGAGCGACGGGGAGGCGCGCCATTCGGGAAATCCGGTGGTGTGCGAAAGCGCGTGGCGCGCGGTGACCCGGTTGAGTCGGGTGTCGTCGGCGGCGAACCGGGTCCGGGTGTAGGCAGTGAGAGGTTTATCGAGCGCCAGGGTGCCGCGTTCGCAGAGCTTCAGCGCGGCGTAGGCGAAGACGGTCTTGCTCACGGAGGCGGCCTCGAACGCGGTGTGGACATCCACGGGTTCGCGCGATGCGGCGTCCTTGAAACCAAAGCCACCCTGCCAGGCCAGGCGTCCCCCGCTGAGGATTCCAAGCGCGGCGCCTGAGACGTTCGTTTCGCGGAGCAGACCGGGAAGCAGGCGGACGATCTGGTCAATGTCGGGAGACGACGGGGAAGCGCCGACAGCCCGCCGGGGTGGTTGCGGGACCTGGCCACGCGCGACTGCAGTCCAGACGGCTCCAGTGCCGAGGCGCATGAAGTGTCGTCGCCGCATGTCAGGTCAGAAAAGCGACCCATCGCGTGCCGCGCAATGCCGATCCTCAGGGCAGTGAAATGTCCTGTCCCTTGTGACCCTGCCGGGCTCCTTTCTCCAAAGAGGATCCATTGGATTTTTCAGACAGGCTCCTAAGCTGAACCCATGCGTCTCGACTATCCTTCCCTCGCCCCCGCGATCGCCGTCAGCAATGGCGCACAGGCCATCGCCTTCTACCAACAGGCCTTTGGCGCCGTGGAACGTTACCGTCTCATCGATCCGGCAAGCGGAAAGATCGGGCACGCCGAGATCACCATCAACGGCGCGCTCCTCATGCTTTCCGACGAATACCCGCAGTACAACAAAACGCCGGGAACCCTGGGAGGCGTGTCCGCCAAATTCCTCGTGATGTGCGACGATGTGGATGCGGCCTTCACCCGGGCGGTGGCCGCCGGTGCGGAGGTCGTGGTGCCGCTCACCACCCAGTTTTACGGACACCGCGACGGCCGTCTGCGCGATCCGTTCGGGCACGAGTGGCTGCTTTCACAGAAAGTTGAGGAGGTCAGTCCCGAAGAAATGCAGCGGCGCTGGAATGCGGCCGTCCCCAGGAAGCCGTCGGAGAATGGGTGAGAGCCAGTCGCGACGAATATTTTCATTCGTCCAGGGCGGCCATCTCCGCCGCATTCCTGCGTCGCTGCTCCTCGCGTTCGTGCTTCTCCACGTCCGCGATCCAGCGGAAGAAAGGTCCCAGAATCGGATCGGTGGAATGAGCTGACGCCGCCTTGATCGCTGCAGCTTCCACGTAGTCGCCGTCCTTGTTCAGTTCACCGTTGGTGTAGCCGCGAACGGATGGCCCGGTGATGTGATGAAGTGAAGTCTGGATCTTCTCCCGCCCCTGGACGCCTTCGAGGTCCTCGGCGCGCTGCAACGCGACCGCGGTCAACTCGGGAAAGTGAAAGATCACCAGCGAGCCGCCGAAATGAACCAGTTCCATCCGATCCCGTAGTGCGTCCAGCGACGGAGCAGCGTTGACCTCCCCGATCAGCCCGGGCAGCCAGAACGGCGTCTGGTCGAGTGCGATGCCCTGAAAGAGTTCGCGCCAATCACGCCGCGTGTGGTCTTGCGGAGGATGGCTTGCCTTCTTCCAGAGAAAATCACAGATGGCGGGAAACTCCGGCGCATGCTCCAGGCCGGGAATCTGGAGGCGACCGAAGTGCCCGCGAGGCACGGCTTGGTAGTGCGTGGTGGGTCCTAGACGTTCGTGGTGAGCGATCCGCTGCAGCACGAAGTCATAGACAGCCCGTGGATAGAGCGTTCGCGCACGATCAAACCCGCCACAGTGATGGTCCACCTCGATCTCCGGCGCCGGGATCAGCGCCGTTAGGATATGGCGCACGGTGGATTCCGGCGGGACAGCCTGCCGGACTTTGTAAGGATTGAGGGCAGCGAGCACCTCACCATTGAGGTGGGGCGGCACCTCGCTCAGGCGGAATCTCTCCAGCAAGCGGAAGCCCCACTCGGCGCAGGACTCGCCGACGCGGTGTACCAACCGCACGAAGAGCATCACCTCGTCAGCCGACGCTTGGGTGGCCATCTGTTCCAACAGATGCTGTTCGTCAACGGTCAGCACCATCTCCTTCGGATCCCGATGGGCCAGGAAATCCACCACACCGCGCCGGATCTCCGCGCGCGGGTCCGAAGCGGCCTGTTGGAGGAGTGGCCAGACCGCATTCCTGCGGTCTGACAGGCCGAAAAGCAGTTGGTGCCAAAGCCCGGTGATGCGCAAGGTGCGCGCCGGGTCGAGGAAGGTCCGTACCAGGGCCATCGCCCGATCTGGGTTCCGCCGGGCTAGCATCGGGAGCAACTCGCCAAAATGGGGCGTGTGGCCGGCTTCAAGGCTCATGGTGGCCACTCGTTCGAGATGATCAGCCGCCGCTCCCGAGTCGGCATGGGCCAGGAGGAACTCGTCCACGACATCACCGATGTACCTTTGCCAACGCTCCTCTGTCGTCTGATTGGCGCCCGCATGCGTGGTTCCCAATTCCTCCCCAAATTCCAGACAGCCGTCTGAGTTGATGATAATGAGCAATCGCAGCTCCAGATCCTCCGGAACGGTCGCCAGCGCCTCACGGACCTTGCCACGGAATTCCTCATCGTCCTCATGGACAGCGGCAGGCTGAAGCATTTGCCGAACGGTGAAGCGCACCATCGGGTGGGTGTGTCGGGCCAGAGCCCTGAACAACAAGGCCAACGCCGCCTCGCGCTCCGGTCGCCAGAGGGTGCGGAAGGCCTCCACGTCCCGGACCGAGTCCGCCTCGGAAACGGATATCCGAAGCACGGCCGTGCCCAGTGCCCGTACCGCATCCAACGCCAGCCGCCACGAATCCTGTTCAATCAACTCCGCGAGAATCTCCCCGGCATGAGCCCGAATTGGCGCGGTCGTCTCCATGTTTACCGGCACCCTCCACCGACGGATTGTGCGACCCTGCCACTCGCTAAACTCCACGAGGCGCGCAAAGCACGGGCCAAGCAGCGTGCCAAGGAAGTGTCGGTTGGATTCGATCCGCGCCCGGACAGACGGCCGCCGCACCAGTCGGGCAATCCACGCCAATGCCGCGGCCGTGACGTGCACTGACTTCTGAGGCGTGAACTGGACGACTTCAGCAATCGTGGACCACGGATGGTTCGTTCCTGGGTCGAATGTCCCGTTCGGTTCCTTTTCGCTAAGCTGCCACAAGAAATCCAATGCGGCTTCCCGGTGTGCATCGTGCCAGAGGGCCACCGGTTTCACCAACGCCGGAAGCCTCGACAGCACGAAGTGGTGCGAATCGATATCGTCATCGCCTTCATCAAAAAGGAGTTTCTCGGATTGAGCCCGCGGGGCGGTCTTCTGGACGAGGGCGTTCCTCGCCAACGCCAGCGACTCCTCCGGAGCGTTGAACTGATGCACCTTGCGAAATTCGGCCATCAGTTCCTGCGCAGCGAGGACG
>JAFLEG010000209.1 GCA_017302195.1 Verrucomicrobiota bacterium | reverse complement strand
CCAGGAACTTCAGCTCCCGCTCCATGAGCAGTCCGGCAGCACAGCGTCCGCCCCAGGCGGACACGATCCGCGCCGCCCCGCAGGTGGAGGCGTGCGCCCGGTGGGCGGCGCCGAAGGCGTCGTTGACATAGACATCGGCCAGGCGCGCCAACTGGGCGGCGAAGACCGGATCGTTCTCCTCCTCCTCGGCGTGGAAGCGGACATTTTCGAGCAGCAGCACCTCGCCATCCTTGAGGGCGCGGGCGGCCTCCTCGGCCTTGGGGCCGACGCACTCGTCCACGAACTGGACCGGACTGCCGAGCAGTTCCGACAGCTTCTCCGCCACGGGCTTCAGGCTGAGGGACGGCTCGCGCTTGCCATCGGGCCGCCCGAGGTGGGCGGCGATCACCAGGCGTCCCCGCTTCTCCAGCAGCAGCTTGAGGGTGGGGAGGGTCTCGCGGATGCGGGTTTCGTCATTGATGACCATTTTCCCGCCCTTGTCCTCCATGGGAACGTTGTCCACGCGGAGGAAGACGCGTTTTCCGGTCACATCGAGGTCGCGGACGGTGAGCTTGGCCATGATTCAGGATCGTTGAACTCCAAAGGCCGGCGAAACTATCCCCCGAGCGCGATGCGGCAAGGGATTTTCAGGGGAAGGATGGGGACGAAGGATGAACGATGAAGGATGAGGGATGAAGTGAGGACGCCGCCCGGCAGGGCGAGGCTCCTGCTGAGCCGTGTGCGTGTGAAGCAGCCATCGCGTTGTTCCCGGTTACGCGCGGGACGGAACGTTGCCCACTCCGGGCCTGACTAAAGTTCATCCTTCATCGTTCATCCTTCGTTCAGGCCAGGATGCCGCGGATGATTTCGGGCTCGAGGACACCCGTCAGCTTCTGGTCGAGACCGCCGTAGAAGTAGGTGAGGCGGAGCGGGTCGAGTCCCATGAGGTGCAGGAGGGTGGCGTGCAGGTCGCGGATGTGATGGCGGTTCACCGCGGCCTCGTGGCCGAGTTCGTCGGTTTCCCCATAGCTGGTGCCGCCCCGGACGCCGCCGCCCGCCAGCCAGTAGGTGAAGCCCTTGGGGTTGTGATCGCGTCCGCCCTGATCGCCCTGTCCCAGGGCCTGCCTTCCAAATTCGCCGCCCCAGACCACCAGGGTGCTGTCCAGGAGCCCCCGCTGTTCCAGATCTCCCAGCAGGGCCGCGATGGGCTGGTCAATCTCCGGACCGTGGATCCGGAGGTTCTCCTCGACGCCGTTGTGGGCGTCCCAGTTCTGCTGCTGATGCCCGCCGCCGTGGTAGATCTGGATGAACCGCACGCCCCGCTCCACCAGGCGCCGGGCGATCAGGCACTGGCGTCCGAAGGGCGCCGGTCCGAGCGCCAGCGGGTGATCCGTGGGCTTCGGTGCATGGATGCCGTAGCGGTGGAGGGTGGCTGCGGATTCCTGGCCGAGGTCGAGGGCCTCGGGCGCGCTGCGCTGCAACTGGAAGGCCAGCTCGTAGCTGGCGATGCGGGCCTGCAGTTCGGAGAATCCGGGCCGGGAGGCCAGATGTCCCGCGTTCAGATCGTTCAACGTGGAGATGATGTCGCGCTGGGCGGCGGGCGGGGTGCCGTTGGCGGGATCCAGGTTCAGGATGGGATTGCCCGCGGCGCGGAAGACCGTGCCCTGGTACGCCGCCGGCATGAAGCCGCTGGACCAGTTGGCCGCACCGCTGATCGGACCGCCACGCGGATCCAGCATCACCACATAGCCGGGAAGGTTGGCGTTGGCGGATCCCAGCCCGTAGGACATCCAGGAGCCCATGGAGGGCCATCCCTGGAGCACGCGTCCGCTGTTCATCTGGATCATGGCCGAGCCGTGGGCGAAGGAGTCGGCGTAGAGCGACTTGATCACCGCCAGCTTGTCCATGTGCTGCGCGAGATGCGGCAGCACGTCGCTGCACCAGAGCCCGGACTGGCCGTACTGGCGGAAGGTGCGCTTGGAGCCGAGCAGCACCCCGGGTTTGACGTCGCGGCGGCGCTGCTCGAGTGAGGCGGTCTGGCCATGTCTCCGGTTCAGCTCGGGCTTGTAGTCGAAGAGGTCCATCTGGGAGGGACCGCCGTACATGAAGAGGAAGATGCAGGCCTTGGCCCGGGCCGGGAGCAGGGGCGGCCGCACCGCCATCGGATCGGCGGGCAGCGTGGCGGCGACCGCGGGACGCTGGAAGAATCCGTCGGCTTCGAGCAGGCCGGTCAGCGCCAGGCTGGTGAAGCCCGCGCCGCACTGGGCGAGGAAGTCCCGGCGGGAGCCAGCGCACAGGTTCCGGTTGCGGGGGCGGGGTTCAGTCCACATAGGCCACCTCGTTCAAGTTCAGCATCAGCAGGCAGGCGCTCTCCAGCGCTTTTTGCGCTGCCCAGGTGTTCGGACGCGCGGGCCACAGGGGAATCGGGAGGCCGCCCGTCTCGGTCCAGGTGAACCGGTCGAGGCTGACGCCGGATCCCCAGGCCCGCACGCCGAGGCGTCCCGAGGCCGGTCCGGCGTCCAGGCCGCGGACCTCCAGGGCCGGGGAGGATTGGCCGTGGAACCAGACGGCGACGTGGTCCGCCTCGATCGCGATGCGGACGGGCAGGCGATCCTCCCGCAGCGTGACTCCGGATGCCGAGGCGAGTTCCACCGCCCGGTCCGGTTCCAGACGGCGGAGGGTCGCCCGGCCCTCCCGGGGCTCCAGCACCAGTTCGAAACCGGTTTCGCCGTTGGTCTCCGATGCGGCGGACCATGCCCGCCACAGCAGTCCGATCTGGGAGCAGGCGACCTGCGGCACCAGTTCCACGGAAAGCGTGCCGTTGGTGATGACCGCCCCATTCCACAGCGCCAGCGGACCGCGTCCGGATTCCAGGGTCTGGTTGCCCTCGTACGCCCTCGGCCAGCATCCCTTGAAGTGCGACCAGTTGCCGTCCGGGCCCTGCAGGAACCGCGACGCCGGCAAGGCGTGGAAAAAGGGAACGGACAGCGTGTCGGGAACGTCGGGCCGGAGTGAAAGCCGGTGATCCAGGGACGACCAGATCGCGGTTTGCCGCTCCAGGAAGGCGTTCAGGGCCTGGACTTCTGCAGCGGCGGGGAGGCGCCCGGTGGCCAGCGCCCAGGCGCGGGCGGCGCGCTGCGGGAGCGGTTTGCCGGGAAGCTCGCGGGACACCCGCGCCGCCAGGGCCGCGGCCTGATCCTGAACGAAGGCGTCGTTCAACAGCAGCAGGGCCTGGGGGGCCACGGTGGTCACCGGACGCTCCCCCAGCGGCGAGGCCGCGTTGCTGTAGTCGAACGTCTCCAGCAGCGGCACGAGGGAGGTCCGGCGGATGTAGGTGTACACGCTGCGGCGGGCGAGCTGGTCGGGGGGCGAGACCTCCCAGTCGGTGCCGGGACGCGATCCGCCCGCCAGCACCTCGCCGCTCAGCACGGGAAAGATTCCCCGGCCTCCCGCCTGGAGGTTCAGATCTCCGGAGATCGCCAGCAGGCTGTCGCGCAGCGCCTCGGCATCGAGCCGGCGCAGGGACTGTCGCCACCAGAGGTCGTTGGCGGGGTCCTCCGCCTCCGCCCGGGGTGACGGCGTGGTGGCCGATTGGTTCCAGGCGGCCGAGTGGAGAATCAGCCGGTGGAGCGCCTTGACGGACCAGCCGCTGCGGATGAATTCACGGGCCAGCCAGTCCAGGAGTTCCGGATGCGTGGGCAGGCTGCCGACGCGTCCGAAGTCGGTCGTGGTCCGCACGATCCCGCGTCCGAAGTGATGATGCCAGACCCGGTTGACCATGACCCGGGCGGTGAGGGGGTTGTCCGGGCTGGCGATCCAGTTGGCCAGGGCGGTACGGCGTCCGGATGTGGCGCCAGGGGTGCCCTCTTCGCGAGGGCCGGAGGCTGCGGGCGCGTCGCCCCCCCCGGCGGCCCGGAGAAATCCCGGGGAAACCTCCGCCCCCGGCGACCGTGGATTGCCCCGCGCGAGCACGTGCACTGCCGGCGTGGTGTTGGTGCGCTCGCGCGCGGCCAGCGCCCAGTCGAACGGCGGCGAGGCCTTGCGGAGCGCGGCGAGTGTGCCGGTGAGCCGCTGCTTCTGCGCCTCGTCCGCGGCGGCGGCGATTTCCTGTTCCAGCGCCTGCACCCGGCGATCCTGTCCGGCCTTCCACGCCGCGATCTGCTGCGGGCTCGCCAGCGGCGCGAACAGCGGGGAGTCGAGGGTGTGCTCGGAGGGTCCGCCGGGCTGCAGCGGACGGAACGCGGCGAGCAGCGCGTAGTAGTCGTGCTGCGGGATGGGATCGAACTTGTGGTCGTGGCAGCGCGCACAGCCCACGGTCAGGCCGAGAAAGGCGGCGCCGCTGGCGCTGACCATGTCATCGAGTTCGTCGTACTCGGCCTGCAACCGGTCGTCGGGCTCGTCGTCATGCACGCCCAGGCGCAGGAATCCGGTCGCGATGAGGGCGTCCTGCCAGGCGTCGCCGGGCGGTCCACCGGCCGTCCCCGGGTCCGGCGCCAGTTCATCCCCGGCAATCTGCTCGCGCACGAACCGGTCGTACGGCGTGTCCTGGTTGAAGGCGCGGATGACGTAGTCGCGGTACTTCCAGGCATGGAGCTTCTCGCCGTCCCGTTCGTAGCCGTTGCTCTGGGCGAAGCGCACCACGTCGAGCCAGTGGCGTCCCCAGCGTTCGCCATAACGTGGACTTCCCAGCAGTCGCTCAATCTGGCGGTTCCAGGCGGCCGGAGAGGAATCCCGCTCGAAGGCGGCGATGTCCTCCGGGGAGGGGGGCATCCCGGTGAGATCGAAGTGCAGCCGCCGCAGCCGCTCCCTCGGAGTCGCGGGCGGACTCAACACCAGCCCGCGGGCGGCCAGCCGTTCCTTCAGGAAGGCATCAATCGGGTTTGCTGATGGCATCCCTTCATCATGGGGAACCACCGGGTCCGACAGGGGACGGAGCGACCACCAGCCTTCCGCTGCGGAACCCTCCGGACCGGCGCCCGCCGCCAACAGCACCCACCCCGATGCCAAGCCCGCCATCAGCAGGCCCAGCGCCTGCGGGAGCCGTCGGAGGCTGGAGGGGGGTGTCACGGGGAGCCGGACGCGTGACGGGTGGCAATTGTTCAGCCGGGAAACACCTGGCTGGCGATGGCCCGCACCAGACGACTGCCGCTCGTTTCCTTGCAGGTGCCCATCCCGCAGGAGCTCCCGACGGGATGCCGCTTCCGGGAACCCGCCATCCCGATGCCTGGACGCAGGAGTTCTCCGCCGGGGCTCAGGGATTCACGGACTCGGCCGGACCCGGCTGCTCGACCCGCATCCGGGGCCAGCGCGCCTGGATCTGCTCGGCGAACCAGGCCCGTGCGGGGGCGTCCCCGTGTCCCAGCACCACGGTCCGCGGATTGACCTGGCCCACGAACTCCAGCAGGTCCTCCCGCTGGGCATGGGCGGTGAGGTCGAACTCCTCCACGCGGCAGTGGCGGAACGTCTCCCCGTCCCGCGCCGCGCGGAGGCGTCCGGCGGGGGAATCCGGATCTGCATACCCGACGAAGAACACCGCCTGCTTCGGGTCACCCATCATGCGGAGGGCGAGGTCGTGGGCGCCGGTGTTCTCGCTCATCATCCCGGCGGTCATCACGAAGAGGCGTCCGGCGCCCAGGCGTCCCGACGCGATCTCCCGCGGATTCAGCACCACCAGGTTCAGGGCCTCCGTCAGCCGCAGTGGGCTGTGGGACCGGTTTGTCCGGTGGGCCTGGAGGTCATAGATCTCGGTGAACACCCGGCCGAGTCCGCCGATGTGGACCGGACGCGGCTTCAGCCGGCCCGTCTTCATCCAGAGCGCGAGCTGGGCCAGGATCTCCTGGGTCCGGCCGAGGGCAAACGACGGGATCAGCACGTTGCCGCGGCCGGCGAAGACCTCCTCCATGGCCACGACCATCCGTTCCAGTTCGGACTCGCGGGTCACGCCCGGTGTGGCGCTGCGGGCGCCGCGGGTGGTTTCCAGGATGAGCACGTCGGCGGTCACCTCCTCGAACCGCGCGCCGCGCAGCAGGGTCTGGTCCTGAAAGCTGACATCGCCGCTGTAGAACAGCGTCTCATGGCCGCCCCGCAGCATCACGCCGGCCGCGCCGAGCGTGTGACCCGCGTCGTAGAACTCCAGCGTGGGCGAGACGCCGCGGCGCCCCTTGGGAAAGTTCACCCAGGCGTGTTCCCGGTTGTAGGGCAGGCCCTGGAACACCGGCGCGAGGTCGTCCACCTCCTCGTGCGAGTAGAGCGGATACTCCCGCAGCCCCAGTTCCTCGCGCTGGCGCTTCATCACGTTGACCGAGTTGTGGAGCACGCGCTCGACGAGGAAGTAGCTGAGGTCGGTCATCAGCACGTTGGCGTGCGGGAAGTGGCGCAGCGCGACCGGCAGCGAACCGACATGGTCGTGATGGCAGTGCGAGATGACCACCGCCTCCACCTCCCCGGGACCCGCCTTCGAATAGAGAGGCAGGCCGGCAAAGCCGTCGCGCCGCGGATGCACGCCGGCATCCAGGAGGATCCGGTGCCCGTCAAACTCCACGAGCCACGCACTGGCACCGATGTCGTGGTCGGGATTGAGGTTGGTGATCTGCACCGGGCCATCCTGCGGCCGAAGCGTCGCCGCACCAACCGGGAATTGCGTTGGACCCGGGGTCTCGCGTTGAATCTCCGGATGGCCTTGACGCCGTCCACCATGGTGCCTGTGGGCACCCCCGCGCCGCACTTCCGGCTCCCGGAAGCCGCCACCGGGCGCATCGTCGCCCTGACCGACTTCGCCGCCGCGCCGGCCCTGATTGTCGCCTTCCTGTGCAATCACTGCCCGTACGTGATGCACCTCAAGTCGGCCCTGGCGGAGCTCGGACGCGAATGCGCACGCCGCGGGGTCGCCTTTGTCGGGATCAACTCCAACGACGTGACCCGCCATCCCGAGGATCGCCCGGAACGGATGGCCGAGCACACCCGGACCGCCGGCTGGACCTTTCCCTATCTGTACGACGAATCCCAGGAAGTGGCCCGAGCCTACCGGGCGGCCTGCACGCCGGACTTCTTCCTCTTCGACCGGGAGCGGCGGCTGGCCTACCGCGGACAGTTTGACGAGTCGCGTCCGGGCAATGGACGTCCGATCACCGGCGCCGACCTGCGCACCGCCGTGGACGGCCTGCTGGCCGGACGCCCCGTGCCCTCCCGGCAGCTCCCCAGCATGGGCTGCAACATCAAGTGGAAGCCCGGCCGCGAGCCCGAATACGCGGCGTCTTGATCGGGGTCGGCCCTTGGTGTGTGGCCACTGCAGGAGGTCCCCGGCTGGACGGCCCGCCCGGGCCGGGAATTGCGCCGACCCCCGTGCCCC
>JAFLEG010000208.1 GCA_017302195.1 Verrucomicrobiota bacterium | reverse complement strand
CAGCGACGGCGGGGGCGGAAGCGGGGGTTCCGGAGAGGCGCCCTCCATCTCGGGCGGGGGCATGGAGTCCTCCGGACCCGGCTCCGCCGGTGCGGCACGCCGGGCCTTGCGGAACTCCGTCCGCGCCGACTCCACCGTCACGCCCAGGCGCTGCGCCGCCTTCTGCGCGTAGGTGTCCACCAGCACCGCATTGCCGGTCTTCTGCACCGCCTCCGCCAGGCCGCGCACGATGGCCATGCGTCCGCGGTCGGTGGCGGGATCGTTCTCCAAAGCCAGGTGGCGGAGCAGGAAGTCGAAGTAGCCTTCCGCCGAGGACAGAATGCCCCGGAAGGACTCGGCGCCCCGGGTCTTGAGGAAGCTGTCCGGATCGTCCGGGGCCGGTATGGACGCCACCCGCACCGCCAGTCCCGATCCCAGCAGTCCATCAAAGGACCGGATGCTTGCCGCCCGCCCGGCCTTGTCGCCGTCGAAGCACAGCACGACTTCATCCACGTAGCGCTTCAAGATCCGCGCGTGCTCCGGCGTGAGGGCCGTCCCCTGGGGCGCCACCACATTCCGGATGCCCGCGCTGTGGCAGGCAATGGTGTCGAGCTGCCCCTCGCAGACCACCGCATGGCCGGCGTCCAGGATGGCCCGCTTGGCCTTGTCGAGTCCGAACAGGACGCGGCCCTTGGTGAAGATCGGGGTCTCCGGTGAGTTGACGTACTTGGCCACCTTCTCGTCACCGGCGAGGATGCGTCCGCTGAAGGCGATCACCCGCCCCTGCTCGTCGCAGATCGGGAACATGAGGCGCCCACGGAACCGGTCGTAGAGGCGTCCGGTATCCTCCTTGCGCACGATCAGCCCCGCCTGTTCGCACAGGCCGGCGTCGAACCCCTGTGCCTTGGCCCAGTTCACCGTGTCGTCCCAGGCCTCGGGCGCGGCGCCAATGCGGAACTCGCGCACGGCATCCGGCGACACCCCGCGTTTCACCAGATAGTCGCGCGCCGTCTGTCCGGCCGCCTCGTTCTCCAGGCATTGCTGCCAACGCCGCGTCACCGCCTCGTGCAGCTTGAGCAGGGAATCCTTGAGCCCGCGCGCCTGTCGGGCCGCCGGGTCGCGGTCGGTCTCCAGCGGGATCCGCGCACGCTCGGCCAGCCGGGCCACCGCCTCGGGAAAGCTGATGTTCTCGTAGAGCTCGACGAACTTGAAGACGTCACCGCCCTTCTGGCATCCGAAGCAGTGGAAGATCTGCTTGCTGGGACTGACGTTGAAGCTCGGGGACTTCTCCTTATGAAACGGGCAGAGGCAGACAAAGTTCGACGAGGCCCGCTTCAGCGGCAGCGCTGCGCCGATGACATCCACGATGTCGCTGGCGGCGCGGACCTGCTCCAGAAACTGGGGCGAGAAGAAGGGCATGGCGCGGCAGGACTGCCGGCGTTCAGCATGCGCAGAAACCCGGTGGGGTACAGGGGGGATTCAGACGCCAGGGCGGTCCAACAGCTATGCCATCTCCGAGCGGACCCGTTCCAGCAGGCGCTTGGTGGCCAGGATGCCTTCGCGTTCGCCGAGCACCTCGCCCTCGTACTCGATCCCTACGAAGCCGTGATACCCGGCGCCGACCACGATCTTCATCATGCGGGCGTAGTCGGTCTCCACGCAGTTGCCGGCGGCATCGAAATTGTTGGACTTGGCGCTGACCGCCTTGGCAAAGGGCATCAACTGGCTCACCCCGAGGTACCGGTCGTACCACTCACCGGTCTGGATCTGGAAGTTGCCGAAGTCGGGCAGCGTGCCGCAGTTGGACTTGCCCACCTTGCGCATCACGCCCGCCAGCCACTCGCCGTTGGAACTCAGGCCGCCGTGGTTCTCCACAATGCAGTTGAGTCCGAGCCGCGCGCAGTAGTCCGACAGCTCCGAAAGGCCCTCCGCGGCGCGGTCCTGCTGCTCCTGGTAGGTGCCGACATTGCCGGTCGCCGCGTTCACCCGGATGCTGTGGCCGCCGAAGTACCTGGCCGCATCGGCCCATTTGTGGTGGTTGAGCACCGCCTGACGGCGCTTGGCCGGATCGGGATCGCCCAGGCTGCCCTCCCCGTCGCACATGATGAGCAGGATCTTCACCCCCTCGCCGTCGGCCCGGCTCTTGAACTCGCGCAGGAACGTGGTGTCGGCCGCCTGCTGCATCATGAACTGGTTGACCAACTCGATGGCCCCGATGCCGAACTCCTGCCGGGCCACCCGCGGAAACTCCAGGTGGGTCATCTTCTTTCCAAACAGCTCCTGGTGCAGCGACCACTCGGCGAGGCTGATTTCATAGACCGGCTTGCGGGCGGTGGTGGTGCATCCCGCGGCCAGCGCGGCGGCGGTGGTGACGGAGTGCTGGAGGAACTGACGGCGTGTGACGTTCATGAGCGGCAAACGATGAGGGTTTTCAGAAAGCGGAATGGATGCCACTACTTCGAATCCATCGGACGAATGCGAATGTTTCGGAACCAGACGTCGTCACCGTGGTCCTGGAGGCAGATGTGGCCGCGGGTCTCCCGGGCGAACCGGGCCATGTCCTTGAACTTCGAACCGCCAATCAATGCCCGGGTCTCCGGCGAATCCAGATCCAGCGCCACCACCTTCTTACCGTTCAGCCAGTGCTCCAGTTGGGTTCCCCGCAGGACGATGCGCGCCGAGTTCCATTCTCCCACCGGGCGCAACGCCTTCTCTGACGACGACGCCACCAGCGCGTACAGGGCGGATGCCGAGGTCTTGGGATTCTTCCCGTCGGCATGCTTGGAATCATCGAGCACCTGATACTCGGGCCCCGTATGCCAGGGCGCCTCAAACGTCTCGGATACCCGGTACATGACCCCGCTGTTGGCCCCCGGGGATACCTTCCATTCAAACTCCAAGTCGAAATCCTGGAACTGCTGCCGGGTCACCAGATCGCCGGCCCCTCCCCCAGCCTTCACATGCAGCGTGCCGTCCACCACTTCCCATCCCTTCGCGGGAAACTCCGACTTTCGGTACTCCCGCCAGGCCGCCGTCGAACTGCCATCGAACAGGACAATCCAGTCGGCTGCCTGGACCCACGGGGTCAGGAGGGCGGCCACGGCGAGCGGGAAAGACCAGCGGATGGGAAGGTGGGGCATCATGGACGAGCGTCGAAAGTAAACGGGACACCGCTTTGTGCCGTCAAGGCCACGCGGGACGGCGACAACCCGGGGATGCCTCTGGGTGGCATCCGTGGCACATCACTCAGGCCGAGGCCGACCAGATGTTGCAGGATCTGCCCCGATTGATCGCGTTTCTCAGGCTCCTGGAGTCCAACCCGTCGCTGTTCGAGCGACGATCGAACCACGACCTGCCATTCCTGCCCGCGACACTGCCGAGCCGCCCGCTCGCACTGGACGATCTGAACTGGCGCAAGTGCCTCCGGCTTCCAGAAGCACCATTGCCACCTTTTGCTCCACCGCAGGACGAAATGGATTCACTGCGGACCCTGCGGCCAGCACGACCACGGGTCTGTGACTTCGACTCGACCTTGCTGCCCGGGGCTTCGTTTCGCGAGAACGGCCGACCCTGCATGGGACGCGTCACCCTGCTGGTGGAGTCCAGAAACGGCATCGTCCTCGGCGCGAAGGTCAGCTCGGGTGCGACGGCTCCGGGTGACACCGTCGGGGCGGCGTTGGTTTCGTTGCTGCGGCAATCCCCCGGGCTGCCAACGACGCTGGTCCTGCGCAACCCCCGTTGGCGGCCGGTGGTGGAGGGCATCTGCGACGCCCTGGGAATTGAAGTCCGGCTGGCGCAGCGCCTGCCCGCGTTGGAGGACGCGTTCGCTAACCTCCAACAGGTCATGGCCGGCGGCGGGATGCGGCCGTGACGGCGCTGATCGGGGGCCATCCTGTGCCTGGGAATTCCCACGAACCTACCCCACCCGGTCCACGGTCAATCCCATCACCAGTGCCGCGTCTGCCTGCCGTCGGTCAGCGGTCACGAACCGATCCGCGTCCAGAGCCTCCGCCAGCGCAATGTGGAAGAGATCACCGGTTCGGACGGCCGCCCGCACGCCCCAGGCTGTGGACAGGAGGTGGGCTTCGGTCAGGGCTTCGGCCCAGTCCACCAGCGCACGCTGAAACTGGCCGTGATGCAGGTAGTGCCGGAATCGCCGCCGCAAGGCCTCGCATTCTGACGGTTTCAGAGCCGGAGGATTCCGCACGGTCAACTGTCGGAGCGCATGAATGGACTCCAATTCCGCCCAGGCCGATACGAGCCAGTCTTCCGCCTCAAGTCCCCGGTAATGGTTCAGCGCCGCGTCATGTCCGTTGTCCTTCGGATTGAGCAACGCCACCAGGAAAGATGCATCGGCGTAGCGCCTCATCCCCGCAGATCCTCCCATAGTTGGGTGCCGTCCACCGCCGGTCCATCCATCGCTACCAACGGGCGCAGTTCCCGGTCCAATTCGTCAGCGGTGAGGCGTGTTGGCCGACGCCGGCTGATTTCGATGTCCGGGGCGTCGGTCAACCGCAGGCTTTGTCCGGGCTTCAGTTCGGACAGCATAGATGGCTTCCGAACCAAGTCCCGTTTCTTAATGGCCCCCTTCATGGCTGACAATATTGTCAGCCAATACGAATGGCAGTCAAGCTGGTCCTCGGCTTGAGTGCTGACGAAAACGCGACTGTCGGATGTCCTGTCCCTTGGATCTCTCCACGTTTCGCGAGAACGGCCGACCCTGCATGGGACGCGTCACCCTGCTGGTGGAGTCCAGAAACGGCATCGTCCTCGGCGCGAAGGTCAGCTCGGGTGCGACGGCTCCGGGTGACACCGTCGGGGCGGTGTTGGTTTCGTTGCTGCGGCAATCCCCCGAACTGCCGACGACGCTGATCCTGCGAACCCCTCGTTGGCGGCCGGTGGTGGAGGGCGTCTGTGACGCCCTCGGAATTGAAGTCCGGCTGGCGCAGCGCCTGCCCGCATTGGAGGACGCGTTCGCCAACCTCCAGCAGGTCATGGCCGGCGGCGGTCTGCGGCCGTGACGGCGCTGGCCGGGGGGCATCGCTGCACAGAGAGTGTGGTCCACCTTTCCCCGTTCCTGCACGCGCCCGCCCTTCCAAGTGAATCGAGGGGAGGGATGGCGTGTCGGCGTCCGTGATCAGTTCCGGAGCTGGGCTCGTGGACGAAGCCGCGGGTGAATTCCCCACGACGGTCGTGACGCACCGTCCCTGGGTTCATGCCGGGGAAGAATTCGCCAAACTCAGGCGTCGGAAATCTCAATTGTGGACGGACCAGTTTTGAAAGGTCAGACATTCACCCGTGATTATGATTCCAAAATCGGGCTCCGTCTGCTTTACCACCAAGGGCCGAGTCGTCATTCCCGCCTGGCTTCGCCGCGAATTCCAGATCGAGGATGGCACCAAGGCTTCCGTGACCGCCACGCCCGACGGCATCCTCCTCCGCCCCATCACCCGCGACTACATCAAGAGCCTGCGTGGCCGCCTCAAGGGCAAGGGCGTGATGAAGGCGATGATGGACGACCGGAAACGCGAACGGAACCTGTGACACCATTGGCCGCAAAAGAAACCAACACCATGCGCGAGGTCTTGCAGGCCGAGGCCGAGGCGCGCGTCGATGAGATCGCCACGCTCCCGATTGACGTGCTGGGCGTGGACGGCGACCTCAGGTTGTCCCGCCAGGCGGCCATCGACAAGCCCACCTGGCGACTCAGCCTCGTCGACACCTTTGCCGCGGCACTGGCCAAGGAAAAGAAGGCCGAACCCGTCACCGGCGACCCGGAATTCAAAGCGCTGGAGAAGGAGATCAAGATCATGTGGTTGAAGTAACCGCAGGCCTCGACAGAAAGACCCATGAACAACAAAAGTCCTATCTCTTCCTCACCGCCCCTCGCCGCCGCGAACGCGAACGCCGACCTCCCCACCACCCTGGATCCTCAAGAGTTCAATTGCGCGCTCCTCTGACCTGCTTCGTCGGGTTTCCATCGCGATTTTTCAATGTTACCGATCTGATAACCATTGCTTACCCCCTGGGTTTGCCGGCGACCCGAGTCGCCCGGCGTGCGCCCCAGTTCCTGCGATGCTGTACCCTGTGACTCGTTCCGGGGACACGGAGGGCCGGATCTGGACTGCTGACGCTGCGTGGAATCCGGCAAGTGTCAGGACGGCCTTCCCAGGGGCCGTGGAGGCTGGGAGCAATCCCTCCGGAGTACGGGCTGGAAGCCCACGGCATCATGTTGTCCCCGTCAGGACCGTCTCGAATGCACGCGGCAGCCGGCAGGGGTATTGATTGGACCTGGTGCTTGTGGGGTTCGCCGGGGAGGCACGTTGCTCTCCCTTCGCCGCCTCCATTTCGTTATTCTTGAATCGCGATGAACTCAGGCAGGCTCCTTTCCCTGACCGTGCTGGCGGCTAGTTTTGGCAGCCTTTGGCTCTTGCGCGAGAGCGCCCCGCTGGTCCGCCTGGCGGCGGCCAGTTTGGGCCTGCTCTGGGTGATCAAGGTGGCCGGGACGCTGTGGCAGCAGGCCGACGGAGCCAGATTCCACCGTGTGACGGGTCTGCTATGCTTTCTCTTCGCCTGGCCCGGGATCTCCGTGGCCGGCTTCGAGCAGCAGCGGAAGGATCCGCCGGCTCACACCGGTGAACGATTCCTCGAGAGCTGGTTGGCCTTCGTGCTCGGAACCCTGACGCTGATCGTGATCTGCCTGTGGGGTAAGGGTGAGAATCTCTATGGGAACTACCTCGCCCTCGTCTGCGTGCTCTTCATCGTTCACCTCGGACTGGTGGAGGTCAGCGCCGACCTGCTGCGGCTTGGCGGCTTTGCGCCCGCCTCGCTCTTCAACCGGCCCTGGCAGGCGCGCTCACTTCGTGAGTTCTGGAGTCAACGCTGGAACCTGGCCTTCGTACAGATGAACCGAATCTTCCTGCTACGGCCGCTGCGCGGTAAGGTGCCGACGGGCGTTCTCACCTTCTCGATCTTTATTGTGAGCGGCCTGCTGCACGAACTGGGCATCTCCTATCCCGATGGGGTGAGCTGGGGGAAGCCGCTGCTCTACTTTGTCATCCAGGGCATGGGCATCGAGCTTGAGCAGCGCAGGAGATTGCCGCGGCTCCTCGTGCTGGGCTGGATTCTGCTTCCCCTGCCCCTGCTCTTCACACCGGACTTCGTGAATCTCTTTCTGGGCGGACTCGGCCACCTCGCAGCGGCAGGTGCGGCCAATATGACGCGCTCGCAATGGCTCGCCGCCGCGCTCACGGTGGGCGGGTTTGGCCATGTCTGCGTATTGGCCGCGAGCCTGCAGGTGCCCGCCCGACTCCGGTGGAGCGAGGAGTTTGGACGGCTCTGCTCCCTCAATCGAAAGGTGTTCTGGACC
>JAFLEG010000207.1 GCA_017302195.1 Verrucomicrobiota bacterium | reverse complement strand
GCGCGCCCTGCTTCCTGCGGGAGTGTCCGGTGGACTTCCGGTGCATGCAGGGGATCTCCGTGGCGTCCGCGGTGGAGGCGGTGATCCGGGCGTGGACCTGAACACGGCGTAGTCCGGGGGGCGGTGATCGGTAATCAGTGATCAGTGGTCTGGGGGCGGGGCGGGAGAGTGCCGTCGTTGCCGATGGTGTCGGTTGGGCACTGGCGTAGCGCTTCCTCCGCCGCGGCGACTTCCTCGGGGGTCACCGGTTGCCGGTGCACGTAGGAGGATCCGCTTTCCTCATGCCGCAGGAAGAACTGCGGCGCCAGGCTACGGCACAGGTCGCAGTCTGTGCAGGTGTCGTCCACATAGTAGGCACCGGGCACATTTGCCGGATGCCGGTCATTTCGGTTGGCCATGATCTGTTTTCTCCTGTTCAGGCGGAGGATGTCCGCTTGCCGATTGGACGTGAAATTCATTAGTATCATGGTTTGATGCAGGAACGGAATCAGTATCTGGCCACGGGCCCGTTCGACCTTTACGAACTCCACCTCTTCCACCTGGTGATCCGGCACGGGAGCTTCACCCGCGCCGCCGCCGCCGCGGGCCTGACCCAGAGCGCGGTCACCCGCCAGATCCAGGCCCTGGAGAACAGCCTCGGTTTGAACCTCCTGGAGCGGACCACCCGGAGCGTGCGGCTGTCCCCGGCGGGTGAGTTCCTGCACCGCGAAAGCCTGCGGATGCTGGGCGACGTGGACGCACTCCTCACGCGCCTCCGGGAGGAGTTCGCCGGCGGCCGCAAGCAGGTGCGCGTCGGGGTGTCCCAGACCATCGGGCTCGCGTACCTGCCCGGCTTCTTCCACGCCAATCTCCGCCGGGCGCCCCAGGTGGCGTGCCGCGTGACGCTGCAACCGAGCGGCGACATCATCACCGCCCTGCAGGGAAACGACCTGGACCTCGGCGTAATCTCCGCCGGCATGCGCCTGCCTTCGAACCTCCAGGTCACCCACCGCTTCAGCGATGTCTTCTGCCTGATCGCGCCCGCGCGGGACCATCCCGGGACGGGGCGGCTGCGATCCCGCGAGTTTGCGCGGTGGGCGGGCGATCAGCAGTGGCTGCTGCTTGCCGACGGCTCAAACACCGGACAGAGGCTGCGGCGGTGGATCCGCAGCCACCGATGGAGCCTGGAGCCGGCCATGGAGTTGGACAGCTTCGACCTCATCATCAATCTGGTCGCGCTTGGGATGGGGGTGAGCTTTGTCCCGGTGCGGGCCCTGGCGCTGTACGCACAGAAAAAGACGCTGCGGCGAATCACGCTTCCGGAACGGTTCGAGCGGGAACTGCTGGTGGTCTGCCGCCGTCAGCGAAAGCCGGCGGCGCACCTGACGGAGTTCATCGAGAACATCCTTTTCTGAATGTCGGACGCGACGCCCGGTTCCGCATGCCAGAATCGCAAACTCCCCCAAAACATTTTCCAAACACAGGCTGGAGTTCGACCGGATGCATGACAAACTGCGGGTGCCCAACGGTTGGACCCCGGCTCAAAGTCGGGGCGTCCGTTGCTATTCCGGCTGACCGTATTTGCTGCCATGTCCGAACCTTCCGCCGCGACGTCCAATCCGATCTCCAGAGCCTTCACGCTGCTGATCAACTGGTTCGACACCGACTATCGGACCGAGGATCCCGAGGTGCTTCGGGCCCGCCCGGACCAGATCGAATGGGTTCGCTGTGTTCCCTTTGCCGTCCTGCACCTGGGGTGCCTGGGTGCCCTCTGGACCGGCTGGAGCTGGTTCGCCGTCGGCTTCGCGGTGTTCCTGTATCTGGTGCGGATGTTTGCCGTGACCGGTTTCCTGCACCGTTACTTCTCGCATCGCACCTTTTCGACCTCCCGGGCCTGGCAGTTTGTGCTGGCCCTCTGGACCGGCACCTGCGTGCAGCGTGGCGCCCTGTGGTGGGCCTACACCCACCGGCATCACCATGCGCACTCCGACGACGAGCACGACAAGCACTCGCCGAGGCAGCATGGCTTTCTTTGGTCCCACATCGGGTGGATCACGAGTTCCAAGAATTTCCCCACCGATTATCAACGCGTGAAGGATCTGGCTCGCTTCCCGGAACTGGTGTTCCTGAACCGGTTTGACACGCTGATCCCGGTGCTCTTCGCCGTGGCTGTCTTCTTCTTCGGTCACTGGTTGGGACGCGCCTACCCGCAGCTCGGTACCAACGGACTCCAGTTGCTGGTCTGGGGATTCTTCATCAGCACCACCGCGCTGTTTCACGGCACCGCCTGCATCAACTCCATGGCCCACGTGTGGGGACGCAAGCGCTACGACACCGGCGACGACAGCCGCAACAGCTTCCTGCTCTCCCTGATCACCCTGGGCGAAGGCTGGCACAACAACCATCACCGCCACATGGGCTGCGTGCGACAGGGATTCTACTGGTGGGAGGTGGACATCACCTACTATCTGCTCAAGGTCATGTCCTGGACCGGCCTGATCTGGAATCTGCGACCGGTGCCGGGCGAAGCCTATCAGGAGGCGAAGCAACTGCCGCCTGAGCGCCGCGGGTGAGCGGCCTCGGCCTGTCTGGTTCCGCAAGCCCCGGCTTCCGTGGCCTCCCCCTCCGGCGCCGGCAAACCGCGACTGGCCATCATCGGGACAGGCATCGCAGGCCTGGGATGCGCCTGGTTTCTCCGGGACCGCTTCGATCTGACCCTGCTGGAGCAGGCAGACTACGCCGGCGGCCACACCTGCACGATGGATGTGGATGGTCCCGCCGGACGGGTTGCCTTTGACACCGGATTCATGGTGTTCAACCGGGTGACCTACCCGAATCTGTGCCGATTTTTCGAGGCCCTTCAGGTGCCGGTGAAACCCACCGTGATGTCCTTCAGCGTCCAGCACCTGCCTTCGGGACTGGAGTTCTGCGGCTCGGGATGGAACCACCTCTTTGCCCAGCGTCAAAACCTGGTGCGTCCCAGATTCTGGCGCCTGTTGTCTGCCATTCACCGGTTCAACCGGGAGGCGGTCGCGGCGCTGGCAGATCCCCTCTGGGAGGACGTCTCCCTCGGGGATTACGTCGCCCGGCGGGGTTATGGACCCGACCTGCTCGACCTGTATCTGGTGCCCATGAGCAGCGCCGTGTGGAGCACGCCGCCGGACGTGATGCTCGAATTTCCGGCCACCACGCTCCTGCGATTCTTCCACAACCATGGCTTTCTGGGTCTGCACACCCAGCATCCGTGGTGGACGGTGGATGGCGGCGCGCGCGAGTACATCCGCCGCCTGGAGCCGCATCTCGGCAACGTGATCCAACTGAAGGCACCCGTGCGCTCGGTGGTCCGAACCTCCGATGGCGGCGCGTCGGTGACCACCGGCGACGGAAGGAGGGAATCCTTCGACCGGGTCATCCTGGCCTGCCATGCCGACCAGTCGCTCGCTCTCCTGTCCGATGCGGACAATGACGAGCGCCGGGTGCTTGGCGCGTTCCGCTACCAGCGCAATCTCGCGACCGTCCACACCGACCCTTCGGTGATGCCCCGGACGCGCCTCGCCTGGTCGTCGTGGAACCACCGCGTGGAGGCCGCGCCGGACGGCGGGACTCGGTCGCAGACCGTGTACTGGATGAACCGCCTGCAGGGCCTGGGCGGGCCGGTGCCCTACTTTGTCTCCATCAATGGCGGGCACAGCGTCTCTCCGGAGCGCATCCTGCGTCAGATCCCCTATGAGCATCCGCTCTTCAACCGGGCGGCGATCCGCGCCCAGGCGGAGCTGCCCGCGCTCAACCGGCGCCCGGCCACCCCGGCCGTCCGTTTTGCCGGCAGCTACTTTCGGTACGGATTCCACGAGGACGCCTTTAGTGCCGCGCTGGACTGCGCCCGGGCCCTGGACGAGGTGCCGTGAGGCCCGTCCCGGATGGTGGACCCGATCGAGAACGAGCCGGGGAGAGCCCGAAGTGGTTTGCGGCTGACCCCTTGGTCCCCGGCCCGCCTCCATGCGAGCGATGGAATGGAACGGAACTGAATTGGAGAGCCGGCACCATCGTCCCTGATCGAAAGGCATCCTGGTCCATTCGCCCTGAAACCATCGGCCTGCGGCACGGGTCCTCATCGCACCGGTCAAACTCCCGTTTGACCCTCATTGGCAAAGTCCTCACTCTGATTCCAGAATGAATTCCTGCACGAAACTGGGCCTGGCCTTGCTGGCATTGGGCGCCGGCACCCTGTCCAGAGCGGCTGATACCCGGCCCATTTCCCTGGAACAATGCGTGCAGCTCGCCTTCCAGAACAACCTGGAGATCCAGATCATCCGCTACTCCCCCGAGCTCGCCGAACTGAATCTGGCGGGCAGCTTCGGCGCGTACGATCCGAACTTCAGCTTCAACTACGGGGCGGACAAGAACAACCAGCCCGGCCAGACGGGCGTCGGCCAGATCCCCATTCCGGGCAACGTCAACTGGTCTCAGGACGGCACCCTGGGACTCCAGGGTCTGCTGCCCACCGGCGCTGACTATCAGCTCTTCGGCCGGCTGTTCTCCCAGCGCAGCAAATTCGGAACGGGCACCAACATCTTCGGCGATCAGACCTTCGGCTACCAGGCCATCGCACCCGCCTCGGCTGGAATCACTCTCACCCAGCCGCTGCTCCGGGACTTCTGGATTGATAATGCCCGTTGGGCCATCTCGCTGAACAAGAAGACGCTCCTTCAGGAGGAACAGTCCATCCGGGCGCAGCTCATCACCACAGCGGCCGACGTCCAGCTCGGCTACTACGATCTGGCGGCGGCGGTGAAAGGGGTCGAGGTGCAGCGCCAGGCCGTCAGCCTGGCGGAGCGGCTGCTGATGGAAAACCGCAAGCGGGTCGAGGTCGGTGCCATGGCGCCGCTCGAGGAGAAGCAGGCCGAGGCCCAGGTCGCCCAAAGCCGCGCGGATCTCATCAGCGCCCAGCAGGTGTACAATGTGGCGCAGAACACGCTGAAGCGCCTGATGACCTCCGACTACTCTGAGCTGGCCGACACCACCTTCCAGCCGTCGGATGCCTTCCGGGCCCAGCCCTATCCGTTCAACCGCCAGGAAAGCTGGACCCGGGGGCTGACCCAGCGTCCGGACATCATTCAGTCCCAACTGGAGATGGAGAAACAGAACGTCACCGTGCGTTTCCGCAGGAACCAGATGTTCCCGACGCTGGATCTCCAGGGAACCTTCGGTCTGTCGGCCCAGAACCAGGCCGGCGGCGCCACCTACGACAACCGCGACACCATTGTCGGGGAATCGCTGCATGACATCGCCAACGTGGAGAACAAGAGCTACGGCATCGGGGCGATCCTGACCTTCCCGCTGGGCAACCGGTCCGCCCGGAACAGCTTCCGTTCCGCCAAGGTCGAGCGCGAGCGTCTGGTCCTGCGCCACAAGCAGCTTGAACAGAACATCATGGTCGCGCTCGACAACGAGATCCTGGCCGCCCAGACCTCCTTCGAGCGCATCACGGCCACCCGGCAGGCCCGCATCTACGCCGAGGCGGCGCTCGATGCCGAGCAGAAGAAACTGGAGAATGGCAAGAGCACGACGTTTGAGGTGCTGCGCCTCCAGCGCGATCTCACCACGGCCAGCCGGGATGAGGTCCGGGCCCTGGCCGACTACTTCCGGGCGATGAGCGTGCTCTTCCGCGATGAGGGCTCCACGCTCGATCGCCTTGGGGTTCGGATCAATATGCAGTGATCTCGGATCTCGGGAGGGATCGCATGTTGCGGTCCCCGATCAAGTCCAGGCCGCGGGTCAGGGAAGACCGGGGGTGAGTCGGAGGATGTGCCCAGGTCCAACCCTCGGGCTCCGGGTGGGACTCACCTGGTGGTGGGCGCGGACCTGAACAGGGCCGGCGACACCCCAACCCTCCCATCGCGAAGGCGGGAGGATCGGGCTCGCCAGGCAGCGTCCTGACGGAAACCCTCGACCCATGGAGACGGCGCCACCCGACTGCGATGTGCTGGTCTTGGGCGGTTCGCTTGCCGGCGCGGCGACGGCCACCCTGCTGCTGCGGGAGCGTCCGGATCTGCGGGTGATCGTGGTCGAGAAATCGGTCCGCTTTCCGCGACGCGTGGGCGAGGCGACGGTGGAGATCAGCGGGTATTTCCTCAGCCGGGTGCTCGGCCTCACGCAGTTCCTCAACGAGACCCAGCTCACCAAGCAGGGCATGCGGTTCTGGTTCTCGCGAGACAATGCCCGATCCCTGGCGGACTGCTCGGAGATCGGCGGACGCTATCTCGCGCGGGTGCCGGCCTGGCAGGTGGACCGCAGCACGCTCGACGAGGAGGTGCTGCGCCGCGCCGTCGCGGCGGGTGCGGTGCTGTGGCGCCCCGCCAAGGCCCTGCGGGTGCACCTTGTTCCGGGCGGTCTCCAGGAGGCGGAGGTTGAAACCGAATCGGGCCGACGCAGGGTCTCCGCTCGCTGGGTGGTGGATGCCTCCGGATTCACCTGCCTGCTCTCCCGTCAGGAAGGCTGGTTCCGGCGCAACGAGGCACATCCGACCAGCGCCGCGTGGGCCCGCTGGACGGGCGTCAAGGACTGGGACGGACTGGACCTTGCCCGGCGGTTTCCGGACTGGGCCGCGGCCTGCCGGGGAATCCGGACCACCGCCACCAACCATATCGTGGGCGACGGCTGGTGGGCCTGGTTCATCCCGCTCAAGGGCGGTGACACCTCCGCCGGAGTGGTCTTCGACCAGCGTCGGGTGCGGTTCCCGGAAGGACCGGCGCCGCTGGGAAGACGTCTGAAGGAGTTCCTCTGCGCCCACCCCGCCGCCGGGGAGATCCTGGGCGATGCGGAGCCGGTGGAAGGGGATGTGAAGTTCCGGGCAAACCTCGCCTACTCCAGTTCGGTGTATGCCACTCCGGGAGCGGTCCTGGTCGGGGACGCCGCCGCCTTTCTGGATCCATTCTACAGTCCGGGAATGGACTGGCTCAGCTACACCGTGACCCGCGCCGCCGATCTCGTCCTGCATGCCCTCGGAGGCGCCGATCCGTCCGAACACATCGCCGCCTTCAACCGTGACTTTCATCGGAGCTATGAGCGCTGGTTCGACGCCATCTACCGGGACAAATACGACTGGATGGGCGATTTCGAGCTGTTGCGCATCGGCTTCCGCCTCGATCTGGCGCTC
The DNA here is from genome assembly GCA_017302195.1 of Verrucomicrobiota bacterium. GTDB lineage: Bacteria > Verrucomicrobiota > Verrucomicrobiia > Limisphaerales > UBA9464 > UBA9464. The sequence goes on along the minus strand of JAFLEG010000207.1, from coordinate 274 downwards.
TACTACGCAGGAGTGGTCTCGCAGCCGCTGGAGCGGGGTGCGGCCGCGCTGCTGGCCCCGGTATTCTCGCTGGGACCGAGCGAGATTCCCTACCGGCTCATGCGCCGCTATAACCGTCGCCTCGCCGCCATGGCCCGTGAACGTCGTGCCCGCGGTGTCTTCGGCCGCGCCAATGCCGGAGAGCGCTTTCTGCTGAACGGGTTCCTCCCCGAGCGTGAAACCGGCGGCGCCATCCTGAAGGCGGTGGGGTCCTGGCTGGCGCTGGAACTTCGGG
>JAFLEG010000206.1 GCA_017302195.1 Verrucomicrobiota bacterium | reverse complement strand
AACGATGTCGTCCGTGAGGCCACAATGCGCTTTAGCAATAAAGGGAGCCTGCACCTTGCCGAGGGACAGCGATGAAGCAATGGCTAACATTGCTGGCGTTGACGGTACCCCCCCCTGCCCCACGGCAACAACATCGCCGACTTCGCATTCCACACCAACCACCATCTCATCCAGGTCACCGACCACGGACAGATCTACGCGAGCACGCTGGACGGCGGCTGGGAACCGCGCGACTCCGGTACCCGGCGGGACCTGCGCGGGGCCGCCTTCCTGGGCCACCGACTGCTCATCTCCGGGGAACGCGGGTTGATCCTGTGGTCAGACGATGTGCAGGAGTTTGGGACCGTGGACCTGGGTACGGAGGACTGGCTCGAAGGGGTGGCCACCTCGGGCAGCGTGGCGGTGGCGGTGGGTGACAATGCGGCCATTTACCGGAGCGAGGACGGCCTCCAGTGGACGCGCCAGACGGTGGGCTTCACCAACTGGCTTCGGGGAGTCGCGTGGGGCGGGGACGTCTTCGTCGCGGTGGGTGACGACGGGCTGATCGTCACCAGCAGCGACGGCATGGAATGGACCCCCCGGGAGGTGTCGGATGGCCGGCCGGTGGCGCTTAACCGGGTGGCTTGGACCGGCGATGGATTCGTGGTGGCCGGCGATCGGTTTGAGGATCGCGGCGTGGTGATCTTCGGCAATGCCCGGGGAACCTCCTGGGTCCGCCAAACCCAGAGCGGGGCCACCGGTGACCTGTTGGCCGCCGCGGCGGAGAGCATCGGTTCCCGGCTGGTGGCCGGCGATTTTGAGGTGCGGCTGGCCAGTGGATCCTCAGTGATCTCGTGGTCCGACCAGGCAGGGCCGCCCGCCGGAGCCCCGCTGGCCACCTACCTCGCGGCCATTTCAGACGGACGTGAATACACGCTCGGCGGTCGCTCCGGCCTCACGGTCACCGGGGTTCACTCTTCCGGCGATCCCGTGCAGACCGACTGGATCCCCTACCCCAGTCCCCCCCGCAACTGGCTGTTTGACGTCGTCACCAATTCAGCGGTGTCCACGAATGTCACCGTCCGACTGGAGAACGACACGCCCCGGTACGACTCGCAGGTGGCCACCAACGCCTTCTACACGGCCGTGGGCGATCTCGGCACCGTGCTGACCTCGGAGTCCGGGGTGACCTGGAGCGCCGTCTCCTCGCCCACCAATGCCGCGGACCGGGTCTATCTGGCGGTCGCGGGAGGCACTCCCGGCATGGTGGCCGTGGGCGGGGGCGGGCTGATCTCGTACAGTCCCGCAAGCCACATGGAAGTGGTCACCACCAACCAATACCTGCTGTCCGACGGGACGCTGCTGGAGGCCACCGTGACCAATGCGGTCAGCACCCTGGGCCTCCTGTGGCAGGAGGTGGCCTCGCCCACCAACCTGGACTTCCTCAGCATCTGCTCCGGGCCGGATCTTCTCGTGCTGGGCGGCGCCTCCGGGTATCTCGCCACCAGCACCGACGGCATCCAGTGGACCGGACAGATCAGCGGAACCACGCGGGCCATCAGCGGACTGGAGTACGCCAACGGCCGGTATGTGGCCGTCGGCGAGGAAGGCCTGATTCTCACCAGCGATGATGCCGTGACCTGGACTCCCCGGGAAAGCGGATCCACGAACTGGCTGTTTCGCATCCGGGCCGGCAACGGTCAATGGATCGCCGTCGGACGTGATGGCGCAATCCTCACCAGTGCCGATACGATTTCCTGGACCCCCCGGGCGAGCGGGATCACCAACAGCCTGAATGACGTCGAGTTCGCCTTTGGCCGGTGGTTTGTCGCCGGGAATCAGGGAACGCTGCTCCACAGCACCGACGGGGTGGACTGGACCGCGGACACCCAGTTGATCACCGGAAAATCCCTCTACGCCCTCGCCTCCCGCGACGCCCAGTTGGTGACCGTGGGGATCGAGGGTGTGGTGCTGCGCACCCGGCTGGCGCCCTATCTCAAGCCGGTGGAGATGCTGAAGTATCCGCAGGGACCCGATGAACGGCTCTTCATCTTCCGGGGCGAGCTGGACCAGCGATTCCGGCTCGACCGGGGCCCCGCGGTAAACGAACTGCACCGGGGTCCGGTGCTGCAGATCACCGATCCCGATGGCCTGCTCTACTATTTCGATCCGGTCCACGAGGTTCCTGCGGCGCAGATCTTCGTGGCGCCCAACGTCCCCTGACCCCGGGGCCGGGCGGTGAACCCGGTCCGAGGCGGCGTCACTGCAACTCAGTCCACTCCCGCAACGGCGCGCACATAGAGATAGCATTGCCCCGGCCCGGGCAGCGGCACTGTGAAGTCCACCGGGTCCACCGCGCCGCGCACTGCAGTTCCCTTCCGCCACGACCCCAGATCGGAGGACAGTTCAATCTGATAGGACACCCCCGGGCTGCCGGTCAGTCGGCAGGCAAGGGAATCCGATCCCGCCTCAAGGACCGAAAGCGTCGCCGCGGCCGGCTCGGGTGGCAGGGGCTCGACGGCAAATCGGAAGGGGGTGTCGGCCGCCAGCAGGTTCGTCGTCGCTCCCGCCAGTCGCCCCACCACACGGAAGGTGACCTCAAACCACCCGTTGCTGGAGAATCCCCAGTTGAAGTGGCCATGGCCGCCGACCGGTGCGGGGATGCGGTCGTCGGGACCGATCCCATTCCGGCTGTCCATGAACAGCTCCAGGCTTCCGGACGGATCAAACCGCCAGGCAAAAAAATCGCCCGGCGCGCGCACGCCGATCAACTGCACCTCCGGCGATCCGGCGAAGACGCCGGACGGCAGTCCCTCGCCCGAGACCCCGAGATAGAGCAGCTCCGGATTCTGCGACGCCGGCAGAATCCAGAACGGAGAACCAGCCTGCCCGAATTCCGGGAAGCCCTCCGGGAGGGTCGTCTCCGCCGGCGGCCGGACCACCAGCACCACATTGGTCGCGGCATAGTTGGTGCGGGCATCGCCGTCCCGCACCATCAGGAACAGCTCGTTGGTGGTTCCCGGGGCGTAGAGGACCCGGAAGTCCACATGCTGTGTGGTCAGCCGCACCGGTTCCCCGGACACGCGCCACCCAGCGACAAGGCAGACGGCGAGGAATGCGAGCCTGGCAGCCGCGCCGACCATCCTGGTTCGCAGAGGGCGGCGAACCGGGCGCAGCAGTAAAGGACTCAGCGGGTCGGTGGACTTCATGAAAAGCGTGGCTCTCGGGACATAAATCGCCGTTCCAGATTCAGCGACGGCTGCGACACCCCCAGAGCAGGCCCGCCAACCCCAGCACCAGGAGCGCCCAGGTCTGCGGCTCCGGAACGACCTCAAACTGGAAGGCCACCGGACCGCTGTTCTGCGGCCCATCTGCGATGTTCAGTCCGGAGGCCTCGAAGGAGATGCTGTAGGTTCCCGGCGCGGAGAATCCCCAGTTGTAGTGGCCGTGGTTCCCAGGGCTCACCGAAACCACACCCGGGGCTCCCGAAGGATTTGCCGAATCCATGTGGAGCACCGGCTGGCCGAATGGATTCACGCTCCACAGATAGAAGCTTCCAGGGCCGCTGACGGAGTCCAACCGGAGAGTCAGGTTGCCCTGCCAGTCCGCCGCGTCCAACTCTTCGGCACCGATCCCGAGGAACAGCAGGCCGGCCGTCTCCGAGGAAGGCAGAATCCAGTTGGGCGTCCCCGCCGGACCCAGGAAGGCATAGGCCCCGCCCGGAGCAAACTGGAGAGCCTGGGCATTGACCACCAGCAGGGCGTCGGCCGGAGAGTATTCGGTGTCGTTCTCCTCGTCATGGACGTGAAGATCGAGGGCGCCCTCCTCATAGGCGATGCCGATATCCGCATGCCCGGAGGACAGCGGTGTGGCAGCCTGGATGGGCGCAACGGCGACCAGCGACGCGACGGCGAGAAGTGCAGGAAGTTCAGTCTTCATGGGGATATGGAGTACAGGGGGAATGAGGGTTACTGCAGAAAAGCTGAAAGGATCAGTCAGGAGGCCGGGCGATGTTCTCCCCGCGATCCACGCGCTCCTTCACCGAACGGGCGGTCAGGGGCAGCACATGGCCGCACGCGTGCAGGTAGTTCGCGGAGCCCCGCGTGTGGTCGGCCGAGGCGCCGCCGGACCGGTGGCGGTCGGGCTGGATGTCCTCCAGCACGGCTGCCCAGCCCTTGGACCAGTTCCGCGAGTGGGTGTGGTCGGCGTAAATGCTCAACTGGTCCGGATCATCGGCGGTCTCAAAAAGGGTGATGGTGTCCGCCGGGCGCTTCAGCGCGTTGAGATTCCGGAAGGACTCCAGGACGCGTCCAAAGCCATCCCGGGCGTCCACGGCGACGTATTCATTGGGGAGGTAACTGGAGGAGAAATTGGTGAGCCGGGCAGACCGGAGCGGATCGGAGGGACACAGGCGGAGGCGGTCGGTCTGTGCCAGGTAGGGCCGCAGCGTGAAGATCCAGGACCGGTTGGTATCGGTGGCCTCATGGGTGGTCTCCGGGAAGAAGCCGCGGTAGTCGTCGGCGTACATCTGGATGCCCAGTCCCATCTGGTGGAGGTTGGACTGGCAGGAAGCCCGCAGGGCGCGCGAACGCGCCGAGGCCAGGGCGGGCAGCAGCAGCCCGGCAAGGGTCGCGATGATCGCGATGACCACCAGCAACTCGATCAGGGTAAAGGCGCGACACCGCTGGCGGACGGAATGAACGGATGATGACATGAATCGGAAGGAAGGGGGGACAGGGGCTCCGGGTCCCGGTTGGGGACACAGAAGCAGTGAAGGAGACTGCTGGCGCGCCGCACCGGAGCGGGCCAGGCACCCGGCAACAGACGCCGGGCTCCGATCAGACCTTCCCCGGAGGTCCGCGGCCGGGAGGTTCGGCGGTCCGCACCCCCAGAACCAGGGCATCCATCGGCCATGCGACACCCAGCGGCATCACCCTGCCCGCACCCATGGTCTCCGGGGCCGGGAGTCCGACCGCCACCTGGTGCAGAAGCACCGCACAGACGGCGCAGGTGGATGCCTCCTCGTGCGCCGCAGTCCCAGGTTCGTGGGCGTCGTCACAACTGTGGCACGCGCCGCACTGCCCTCCCACCGCATGAAGCGCCGCATGCCACCCAGGATGACACGCCAGCGTGCCCACCATGATCCAGAGCAGGCAGCAGAGCACCGCGACGACTGTCGCAAGCCCGCTTCGCTTCGGATCAAGGAGCGCTGAGTGCAATGCGTTTGCACTTGAGCACCCAACCCACCTCAGCGCAAGACCATTTCTGGAGCTGAGTCGGGTCCGGTGCATCACAGGATGATCGGTTGCGGTACACACCGGCGCGCACGCTTCCGATCTGGGAAAACCCTGCCCTGCGCCGCCAATATCCTCAGTTGCGCATCGGCCCGGGGCGCAATCCGGCGACAACCTATCGCAATCCGACGGGGGTCAGGAAGTTCCTTCCAGGCGTCAATGACGGCTGAATGAACTGCATCCAGCCGGCCCGGAACCGGCGAAGCGACTCCCGGGACTTTCGGGGGTTCACATTGATCGAACTGCTGGTGGTCATCGCGATCATCGCGATTCTGGCCTCCATGCTCCTGCCCGCTCTGAGCCGGGCAAAATCCCAGGCCAAAGCCACCTCCAGTCTGAGCAACCTGCGGCAACTGGGCGTCGGACTGCAACTCTACGTGATGGACAGCTACGACCAGTTTCCCGGTCATTCGTCCCTGCCCGCCGAAACCACGGCACTGGGCAAGCCGCGCACCCGCTGGGCGGACGCCATCTTCGCCTACATGCAGAGCCCGAAGGTGTACCTCAGCCCCAATCTCACCCCCAGGGAGCGACAGGGCATGATCAAGGCCTTCGCCCACACGGTGGATCCCGGCCCCACCGAAACCGAACGCACCCTGTACTACGGCGGTTACGGTTATAACTACCAGTACCTGGGGAACAACAGGCAACCCGGGGGCGTGTCCCCCTTCTTCGCGCGCAGTTCCGGACTGGCGTCGTCGTCGCAAACGGTCGCCATCGGGGATACCAAGGGAGCCCGTGGAGGATCCCCCGGCAATGAGTACGGACAGGGAGGATCCGGCGACTATGTGCTGGATCCACCCCTGGGCTCGGTGGATCACGGATCCCGTGGAAGCCGCAAATCCGGACCCGAACCCGGAGGGGGCAATGCCTATTATGAGGGCGGCAGCGATGGCTCGGATGCCCACCGCGCGACCCCCGCCGCGCGCAATCTTGGCCGGGTCAACCTGGTGTTTGCGGATGGCCACTCCGAGGCGCTCCGGCCCGAGGTTCTGGATGGCCGGTCGGCATCTACGCCCCTGGGCAACAATGCCCGCTGGAACGGCCTCGGGGACCCCGCGCAGCGCTGAATCCAGGTGGGGATCGCCCGGGACCGCCGGGAGACTCAGTATTTCGGCACCGAATGATCAATCTGGTCCGACCACGCCTCGATGCCGCCGCGGACCGATTTGACGTACTTGAACCCCTGCTGGCGCAGAAACTCCAGGGCCTTCATGGAGCGCTTGCCGGACTTGCAGTGGATGTAGATCTGGGTGTTCGGATCCAGTTCCGTGAAGCGTTGGCCGAGAATGCTCAGCGGAAACAGCGGCACCCCTGAGATGCGTGCGATCTGCTGCTCGTCGGGCTCGCGCACGTCAATCACCCGGATGCCCAGGGAGGGATCCTTCAGCGCCTTCTGCAGATCCTGCACGGTGACCTCATCCGGATGCTGTCCGGGCGTGACCGGCTCGGGCACCACGCCGCAGAACTGATCGTAGTCAATCAGCTCGCGGATCGTCGGATGATCGCCGCAGACCGGACACTTCGGGTCCCGACGCAGCTTCAGCTCGCGGAACTTCATGTCGAGGGCGTTGAACAGCAGCAGGCGTCCGATCAGCGTGCTGCCCTTGCCCAGAGCGAGCTTCAGGATCTCGGTGGCCTGGATGCAGCCCACGATGCCGGGCAGCACGCCCAGCACCCCGCCCTCGGCACAACTGGGCACCATGCCCGGCGGCGGGGGTTCCGGATACAGGCACCGGTAGCAGGGGCCGCCGGCATGGGGGGCAAACACGCTGGACTGGCCCTCAAACCGGAAGATGGACCCGTACACATTGGGCTTCTTCAGCAGCACGCAGGCATCGTTGGTCAGGTAGCGCGTCGGGAAATTGTCGGTGCCGTCCACCACGATGTCGTAGGGCCGGATGAGATCGAGCGCGTTCTCCGACGAGATGCGCGTCTTGTAGAGCGCCACCTCGACGTTGGGATTCAGCGCGGCGATGGAGGCCTTCGCGGACTCCGCCTTCGAATGTCCCACGTCCGCATCGGAGTGCAGGATCTGCCGCTGGAGGTTGGAGTAGTCCACCGTGTCGAAGTCCACGATGCCCAGCTTCCCGATGCCGGCGGCGGCGAGATACATGGCGCTCGGGGAACCCAGGCCGCC
>JAFLEG010000205.1 GCA_017302195.1 Verrucomicrobiota bacterium | reverse complement strand
CGGACGGGGTCCAGTTCAGGGCGCCCGCCGGGCTGACGGTCAATCCGGCCGGACCGGAGATCACGGTGTAGGTGAGCTGCTGCGCGGGGACACTGGCATCCGTCGCATTCAGGGTGAGCGAATACGCCACCATCTCGTCAATGTTCGGCGTCCCAACGCCCACCGGCACCGGGGCCGGATTTCCCGAGGCCTCGGCCTCGATCAGCACATAATCAAAGGTGGCGCCCGAGGAAGTGCCCGTGGGCTGGGGCACGTTGCTCACCCACTCCAGGGTGTTGGGACCCAGCGTCGCCTGCACGTTGGTGGCCGAGAAGACGAACGTGATGGTGGTCTCCGCGGTGGTGACAGTCCGGGAGGACAAGGTGGTTGTGACGCCATTGCCGTTCCGGAACCGCACCACCAGGGGGTGGGAGCCGAAGCCGAGCGCAGGACCTCCGTTGTTGGTCCAGCCGCTGGTGATTTCGTAGGTCACCCGGAAGGCGGAGGCACCGATGATCTGGTCCTGGGTCAGGATCAGGTGCAGCCGGTTGGTCCGGTCGGAGCCGGTCAGGTTGCGTTCCCAGCCCCGGGTGTCCTCATCCAGCGTGACCGTCAGCGGTGCCGTCAGGCCGTTGAATCCCTGGGGGTACACTCCCGCCATGTAGTGGTCGTCGTCCGCGACATACGTGGTGGAGGCGCTGTACGCCGGGTCCCCGGAACGCCGCCAGACGCTTCCGGGAGGCAGGGTGTTGTTGTTGTGCGAGCTGAATTCGTCCATCGCCGTGGAATTGGCCGGCTCGATGTCGCCGATCTGCCACACGTAGCGCGCCTGCACACTCTCTGTGATCACCGTGAACTGATTCGTGGTGGACCGGTTGGGGATGCCGTTGTCGGTGACGCGGAACACCACCGTGCTCGTGGAGGGGATCTGCGCTGGCGTGGGGGTCCAGACGGCCAGTCCCGCGGGGGAGATGGTCAGACCGGTCGGTCCGCTGATACGCTCGAAGGTGAGGCTGTTGGCGGGGAGGTCGGGATCCGTCGCGATCAGTTGAAGGTCCAGCGGTGCTGCAGGGGTGACAATCTGATTGGCGATGGCCGGGATTACCGGGGCCAGATTCACCTCGTTCGCCGTGAGGCTGAACTGGTTGGTGTGACTGCGGGTCGGGCTTCCGTTGTCCGTGACCTTCACCACCACGGTGCTGGTGGAAGGCGCATCCGCCTCCTGGATGTTCCAGGTGACCACGCCGTTCGCCGCCACGGTCAGCGCGGACGGGCCGCTGACCTTGGCAAAGGTGAAGGTGTTTACCGGCACATCGGGATCCGAGGCGGTCAGACTGTAGGTGAAGGTGGTCCCCTCGCTGGCCGATTGGGCGGGAACATCCGTCAGCGTGGGTGCCGTGCCCACCTCCAGAACGCGCACCGTGAAGTTGTTGGTCACCGAGAGCGGCGGGACGCCGGAGTCGGTGATGCGGATGGAGACCACGTTGGTGGACGGTCCCTGCGCCTCCGTGGGCGTCCAGGTCACCAAACCGGCGGGCGACACGCCGAGGCCGGCGGGCGCGGAGGCGACACTGTAGGCAAGGGTCTGCGCCGGCAGGTCGGGATCGGCGGCCGCCACATTGATGCTGAACGCGCTCCCCTCATTGATGGTCTGGGTGCCGGAAATGGTCGTGGTGGTGGGCGGACGATTGATCTCGCTCACGACGATGGTGAAGGAGTTCGTCGCCATCATCTTTGGGATGCCATCATCCGTCATCCGGTAGGTCACCGTGTACGAGGCTCCTCCCTGGGTTTCTGAGGGGGTCCAGATGATGTTGCCGGTGCTCTGGAACGTCAGTCCGGAAGGGATTGAGAGGGGGCTGTATATGATCTCGTTGGCGGGGGTGTCTGTGTCCGTGGTCTGCAGGACCAGGTTGAACGGGGCGGATTCGGGAATGGTCTGGGTGGGAACCGCCACGGCAACCGGCGGGGTGTTGCCGCCGGCATCGGCCTCCACGGTCACATGATCAAAGCGGATGTACTGGGATGTGCCGGAAATGTTGGGGCCGAGGCGTATGATCTCGATCGTGTTGGGTCCGGCAGCCGCCTGCACGTACGACATCGAAAAGGTCGCCACCAGCTTGGCCTCGGCGGTGACGACATTGGACGATATCTGGCGGACCACCCCGGCGGCATTCCTGAAGTTGGCCACAATGATGTGCTCCCCGAAGCCGAGATTGACGGAATTGCTGGTGATGTTGCCGTTGAACAGTCCGATGGTCAGGCGGCCTCGGGAATCCGTGGACACCTGAGCGCTGCTCAGGACAAAATGGACCCGGTTTGTACGGTCCCCAGGTGTCAGGCTCCGCTCCCACTGGGTGGACGCCTCGTCTGCCGAAAGCACCCGCTGGGAGGTGAGACCGTTGAATCCCGAAGGGTAGGTACCCTGCGTGTAGAAATCGTCGTCCATCACTCCGAGCGCTCCGGGAGGGGCCTCGTTGGCCCCGGTGTGAACGCCGAATTCATCGCTGCTGGGGGGCACGTTCTCGACGCCGATCTGCCAGACCTTGGGATCCTGCGCCAAACAGGGGAGCATTGTCGCGGCGAGCACCGCAAGACAGCGGCCGAAAGTGCGTCGGATAGCTGACATAAGTAAGTTAGCCGATGGTCGTACCGGCTTTTGGGGGGGGCGCAAGCCAAATCCTCGAATTAGGTTGGTCCGTCTGCTGGTTTCGGGCGGTTCGACAACGATACACTCCGGCTTTGGTGAACAACACCATCGTCCACTTCCCCGGCGTCTGGCCGCTCCCCTGATCCGAGAACTTTTCAGTCCCTCCCACCTCCCGGCGATCACGTCGCGGTCGAGGGTTCGCTCAAATCACTCGAAGTTCCGGCCGTTGAGTGACGTCAGGGAGGAGATTGCCTGAAAGCGCCTGGTCATGACGCCTGAAGACATCCTGCAACTGACACGCCGCGACTTCCTGGTTCATGGCGGACGCGGCATCGGGGGGCTGGCGTTTGCCTCGTTGCTGCGCTGCGACGGGATGCTTGCCGCGCCGGCGGCGTCGGGAGCGGGGGCGCCCGGGGCGGGCCTGCCGCTCTTCGCACCCAGGGCGCGCCGCTGCATCTTCCTCTACATGGAGGGCGGGGTGAGCCAGGTGGACCTGTTTGACCCGAAGCCCCGACTTCGCGAGCTGCATGGGCAGAAAATGCCCGAGTCGCTCACGAAGAACGTCCGGTTTGCGTTCCTGCAGAAGGAAAGCGCGGTCCTGATGGGCTCCCCTCATCCCTTCCGGCGGTATGGCGACTGCGGTCTGGAGATTAGCGGGCTCCTGCCCGGCATCGGCGCCTGCGCCGACGATCTGGCGGTGGTGCGATCGCTGCACACCGAGGCCTTCAACCATCATCCCGGGGAGCTGCTGATGTACTGCGGTTCCATGACGCTCGGACGCCCCAGCGTGGGCTCCTGGGTCAACTACGGGCTGGGGAGTCCGTCGCAGAACCTGCCCGGGTACGTGGTGCTGACCGCCGGGCGCGCCCCCAGCGGGGGCAGCACGATGTTTGGCAGCGGCTTTTTGCCCTCGAACTACGCGGGAGTCCTGTTTCGGGCTCAGGGCGAGCCGGTGCAGGACCTGTCGTTGCCGGACGGCATCAGCGCCGAGGCCCGTCATCTGGGACTCGACGCCCTGCGGGATCTCAACCAGCTCCGTCAAAAGCGGGTGGGCGATCCGGAAATCGCCGCCCGCATCGCCAGCTACGAGCTGGCGGCCCGCATGCAGGTGGCGGTGCCCGAACTGACCGACCTTTCCCGTGAGCCGCAGGCAGTGCGGGAGGCGTATGGCGTGGACCGCGATGCCGGCGGGCTGACCACCCAGCGCGGCGGCGGGCCGGAGGCCTTCCAGGGGTTCGCCAAAAACTGCCTGCTGGCGCGGCGCCTGGTGGAGCGCGGGGTGCGCTTTGTGGCCATCCATCACGCGTCCTGGGACCACCACAACGATCTCGACACCGACCTGCTCTTCAACTGCCGGGTGGTGGATCAGCCGGTGGGCGCGCTGCTCCGGGATCTCAAGCAGCGCGGCCTGCTCGACGAGACGCTGGTGGTCTGGGCCAGCGAGTTCGGTCGCACGCCGCTGGGCGAGAACCGTCCCGCCTTTGGCGGCCGTGTCTCCGGACGCGACCATCATCCGTTTGCCTTCAGCGTGTGGATGGCGGGCGGCGGTATCCGGGGCGGCCAGACGTACGGGGCGACGGATGAACTGGGTTGGGGCATTGAACGGGATCCGGTGCATGTGAATGACCTGCATGCCACCCTGCTGCATCTCTTTGGAATGGATCACGAACGGCTCACCTACCGGCATCAGGGGCGGGACTTCCGGCTGACCGACGTGGGCGGCGAGGTGATTTCGCGCCTGGTGGCGTAGCCGCTTGGACTGCGGTGGCTCGGCACCGCTTTGGCAAAGGCTGCGAGATCAGTCCAGGCGGGGAATGCCCCAGACCCGCGACCGGGCGCCGCGGCTTGGCAAGCCGCCGTCCGCACTCCAGGGCCACTTCGGATTGCCTCCCGCGGCGGGGGACTTCTACCGTGCGGGCACATCACATGAATCTGTTCGACTTGTCGGGGGAAGTGGCGGTGGTCATTGGCGGGACCGGGGTGCTGGGAGGCGCGCTGGCCGAGGGATTGGCGTCCGCGGGCGCGGCGGTGGCCATTCTGGGACGCAGCGCGGAGCGCGGGGAGGCGCGGGCGTCGGCGATTCGTGCGGCCGGGGGACGGGCGCAGTTCGTGGCCGCGGATGCCCTGAGCCGGGAGGATCTGCGGCGGGCCCATGGGGTGCTTCGGGATGCCTTGGGCACGCCCTCCATCCTGCTCAACGCCGCCGGCGGCAATGATCCCGCAGTGACCGTCACCGACGCACGGAAGCTGGAGGAGATCTCCCTCGACGCCTGGCGCGCCAACTTCGACCTCAACCTCGCCGGGGGCGTGCTGCTGCCGTGCCAGGAATTTGGTCCGGCCCTGTGCGCGGCGGGGCGCGGCAGCATCATCAACATCGCCAGCGTGTCTGCCCACGTGCCGCTCTCCCGCGTGGTGACCTACTCGGCGGCCAAGGCCGCGGTGCTGAGCCTCACCCAGTTCCTCGCCCGCGAATGGGCCCCAAAGGGGGTGCGGGTGAACTCCATCACGCCCGGGTTCTTCCCGGCCGAACAGAACCGGAAGCTGCTGTTCCAGGACGACGGCTCGCCGACCGACCGCACCCGGGCCATCTGGGGTCACACCCCGATGGGCCGATTCGGGCGCTCCGAGGAGTTGGTGGGCGCGGCGGTCTTCCTGGCCTGCGAGCGCGCCAGCTCCTTTGTCACCGGAACGGATCTCCGCGTGGACGGCGGCTTCCTGTCGCAGACCATTTAGAACCGGGTTTCCCTGGGGGAGCCCACGTGCAGGAGGCTCAAACTCCACGGGCGCGTGGAAATCCCCATGGGTGGGGCGACCGCCGAGCGCCGTCGAGAAGAAGCGAGAGCGTGACCTCGTCTCCACGGGAGACGACACGCGGTTGCGTCTTGTTGCGGATGAGGAACACGGGTAGGTAGCCGGGACATCCTGGCCCCGGCTGCCGGCCGCATGAAGCGGGAGGCGTCGCGATGCGTCAGAATCGTCCTGTTCGCGACATGAAGCGGTTTTCCATCTTCCTGCTGATCGCCACAGCACTGCGTCTCGGGGCGCAGAATGGCGACCGTGCCGGCGAGGCGCAGGGCGAGGTGGTGCCTGCGGACCGCATCCCGCCCGCCCCCGTGCTCTCGCCCGAGGAGGAACGGGCCTCGTTCCGGCTCCCGCCCGGATTCGCAGCCGAACTGGTGGCCGCGGAGCCGCTCGTCCGCTCGCCGGTGGCCGCCCAGTTCGATGGCGACGGGCGGCTGTGGGTGGTGGAGATGACCGGCTACATGCAGGACGCCGAGGGTTCGACCGAGACCGAGCCCTCGGGGGCGGTGGTCCTCCTGGAGGACACCGATCACGACGGACGCATGGACCGCCGCACCGTGTTTCTGGACGGCCTGGTCATGCCCCGCGCCCTGCTGTTGACCGGCGGCGGCGCCGTGGTGGCGGAGCCACCGAACCTGTGGTTTGCCCGCGACACCGACGGGGACGGACGGGCCGACGAGAAGGTGCTGGTGGGTTCCAACTACGCGCCGCAGAACGATCCGAAGCTGGGGGCCAAGTCGAATCCGGAGCATGCCAGCAACGGACTGCTCTGGGCGCGGGACAACTGGGTGTATTCAGCCAACCACACCGAGCGGATGCGCTGGAATGGCAGCCCCACCAACTGGATCCTGGCACCCACCATTTTCCGCGGACAGTGGGGCATTGCCCAGGACGACCGCGGGCGCCTCTACCACAATTCCAACTCGGACCAGATCCGTGCGGATCTCATTCCGGACGCCTATCTGTCCCGGAACAAGAACCTGCGGAACGCCTTTGGCGCCAATGTCCAGTTGTCGAAGGACCAGCGGCTGTGGAGCGGGCGGGTCAATCCGGGAGTGAACCGCGGATATCAGCCGGGGCAGCTCACACCGGAGGGCAGGCTGGCCACCTTCACCGGGGCGTGCGGACCGGTGGTCTATCGCGGCGATCAGTGGGGAGCCGACGCAGCGGGGGACGTGCTCCTCTGCGAGCCGACCGGAAACATCCTCCGCAGAAACCGCATCACCAACCAGCATGGGCTGCTGACCGCGACCAATGCCCATGACGGCACGGAGTTTCTCACCTCCACCGACGAGCGGTTTCGTCCGGTCAACCTCTACAACGGTCCCGACGGTGCGCTGTACGTGCTGGACCTGCACCGCGGCTTGATCCAGCACCGCATCTACCTGACCAGCTACCTCCGCAAGCAGCTTGAGTCCCGGGACCTGATGAGGCCCGTGGACCAGGGACGCATCTGGCGGATCATCAATACCAACCGTCCTCCGGGCCGGGTGACCCCGCTGGGACCGAATCCCACGACGTCCGATCTGATCGCCCGCCTGACCGATCCCAATGGATTCTGGCGCGATCTGGCCCAGCAGAAACTGGTGGAGCGGGCCGATCCCGGCGCGACCGCCGGACTGCAGCGGCTGATCCGGACCAACACGAACTCGCCGGCCGGGCGTCTTGCGGCGCTGTGGACGCTGGAGGGGCTGGGCACGCTCAACCTGGCGACGCTGGAGACCGCGATGGCCGATTCGGATGGCGCGGTGCGATCGGCCGCCCTCCGCCTGACCGAGCGGTTCCTCGACGGACCGGAACGCGAGGCGGCGCTGAACCTCATCTACCGGCGCGCAGGATTCATCCCGCCCGAGGAGCAGTTGCAGTTGATGCTGACACTCGGGGAAGTGAAGACCCCGACGGCGGATGCCATCACCCGGGCGCTGTTGATGAACACCTCCCCGGATGCCCTGCGGGTGAGCGCGGCCCTCAGCGGACTCGGGGGAC
>JAFLEG010000204.1 GCA_017302195.1 Verrucomicrobiota bacterium | reverse complement strand
AGGACTGAGCTGTTGATACTTGGCTCGCACCTGCTCGATACAATGGTCAGGACTGATGACTCCAGATCAGCCCACTTCTCTCATCCGATGTCAATAAATTTGCTCAAGTTATTCTTTCGCTCGCCCTAAAGCTCTGCCAAGCGGTGACAAAGAACCGGCGGGCATCCTCCAAGGGATCCTCGCTGGGCTCGTACCCCAGGAGGAACTCCTCCCGCGAGTACGGGGTTAGGCGGACGGCCCGGTGCAATTCGCTCGGGCGATCCCGGACCATCCGGAAGAAATTCACCAGACGGCCATTGAGGTCGTTGTACACCTCCAGGTCGCTACGCTCCTTTCGAAGCAGCACCCCGCAGGCACCTCCGAAAGGTTCGACGTAGCACTCATGGGGCGGGAACAAATCAGCGATACGGCGGGCAACCCGGAACTTCCCTCCGTAGTAGCGCAACGCGGGCATGGGAACCGAGCAGCTCATGACTTAGCCTCCGAATTGATCGTCCGAGTCGGGCACCGGCCGCATGTCGATGGCCTGGCCGGCGAGGTGGTGGGTGCCCACCTACAAGGGCATGCATCACCAACCCCTGAGCGCCCGAGCGACCCTTACCAACCTGGAGAGCGGCACCTACACCACCCTCGAATCTTCCTCTCCCGCCGAGGACATCCCGGTCGGTATCGCCCAGCAGCTTTTCGACGCGGTTGGGACGCTGCATTTCGAGGGGTCCGTTACCCTGGTCGGGGAGGAAGTGTCTGGCCCTTCCATTGGCCAGCGGCTCAACATCACTGGCGGCCGGCCTGAATGGGCGAACGCGGGCGCCCTGATTCAGTCGGTGGACGACGACATCGAGACGGGCACCCGGAGCATCAGCTTCGGGCCGCCCACCCACCTCGGGCCGGCATATCTGATCGAACTCCTCCGCTTCAACCGCCAACGGCGGATCAGCGTAGGGTATAGCTCCCGGGCGACGGGCCAGGTATCCGGGTCGGGCGACACCCCCCTCGGGGAGGTAACCGCCAACCACGATTTGGCCATGGGGCATTCCGGGGTACCGAGCGTGCTGTCCCTCGCGGAGGCAGGAGGGGCTCCCGGAGGGGTTCCAGCCCTCAATACGACCCGGAGCGTGGAGATCAATCCTGAGCACCTGGTGCAGCAGGAACTTACCCGGAGCAACGCCTCCTTCCACCGCTTCGCCGTCGTCACCCAGGGCGGGGTGATCCGGGACATGGTGATCCTCTGCCAGCCCCTGGGGGTCGTGGGGACGTTTGGGGGCTGATTAACGGGGGTTCAAACTATGGAATGCCGAAGGGGCCAAGAACTCGAGTCCGACTTCCTTGGTGAGGGACTCTTTGGGAGCATTGGTTGCCGTAGCTTGGATCCAGACCACCTGATTTGTGGGAACAGGTACATTGCGGATGTAGCGAACGCCTAGGAATAGACTGTTGATTCTCTCCTTCAGTTCGTCGCCGATTGCTCGACTGCCAGCGAGCGCATCCACGATCCCATGGAGCCGACCCACGGCGCGTCTCGTAGCCGCGCTAAGCTGCCGAGGATTATCCACCGTCAGATTCAACATCAATTCGCCATGGTTCGTAGCAATATCGAACGTGAGCATACCGCATTCGTGAGCCTGCAACCTGGTCAAAACGGACCACGCGGTCTCTGGTACCTGAGATTTGGTCTTCAACTCCCCTATCACCCTCAGGTCATGGGAAGAACGATTCGAGATCAGGAACCCGGCAGTCTCGATGCCAGTCGCGTCGTTTGTGATGCCTATAAACTCCGCACTCACGCCTCCCTGCGAGCGGAGGAACCAACCGACCCATGCTATGAGAAGAGTAGCCAGGCAGCCACCGACGACGGCCAGCTTCCGACGTTTGGGTGAGGGGGGCATTTCTAGGGAGCAGCACCTGCTGCGGCTTCCTGGCTGACGGGTTGGTCAGGGCGGAATGGAGCGCTCCGGACTCCCTGGCGCATTCCAAAGTACTTCAGTATCTCCATTCTCAGACCCGAACCGATCTCAACCGGCAAAACTGCGTCAACCGTTTTCAAGAACCAGTCGGCTGGTTGGTTTAGTAAACCTGCCTGATTGTTCACGAGAAACCCTTCGAGAACCCATTCTCCGTTACCAGGAGCATCTAGGAACTCCACACTCGTAACCCCGTGAGGAGCCAAACGGAGCCCTGAAGGCCCCTGGTTCGATGCCCAAGCGACACGTCGTCGCCGGGGCGAGGAATTCGCTTCCTCAAAGAACACAATCCCAACACCGAAGGAATCGGAACTGGAATTTGAAATCTGGAACGTCGCAAACCGTAGACCTGCGGAGTTGGTGCTCAAGCCAACGAAGCTCGCGTTCGTGCTGCGCTCCGGCCGGAAGACCCAACGGACCGTAGCAAACAGCAAAATGGCCGCGAAGCCCCCCACGATGGCCAGCTTCTGACCTTTGGATTGAAGGGGCATTTCAGGGGTGCCAGCGTCGGGGGGGCCGATCCTGGGGTCAATGGGGATTCCCGCGCAGGACGCGCTGTACGCCCCGGCCAAGAACCGGCTCGACGGGCGTCGGGCTCCACATTCCAATGCTGCCGTGAAGCGGGTGGCAAAGTGGGCGTTTTGGATTCTCTTTGCAGCCTCCGTTCCTGCCGTTTTGCTGTTCCAGCAAGCCTCCAGCCGCCCCCCGGTTTCTCCCGGATTCCTGCCCACCCTACATTTTCAAGGGTTTCGGAAGTCCGGAACCAATCGGATAGCGGTTTTTACGTGTACCAATACGACCCCAATCGAGATTCGCCTCAACGGAATTCGCAAAGAGGCAAAACGCGGTTCAGCATGGGGGGGAACCAGTGGGATCGGAAGCATCTGGTGGGTGCCGAGCGGAATCTCCGGAGGCCCGCAACTGGCGCCCGGGGAACATTCCACGATCTACGCAGTCTCGCCCACCAATTCAAGGTGGCGTCTCACGGTCGAATCCAACTTTAGGCGACCGGGGCTTAAAGAAATGGCCTACCGCCTGGAAGCGGTCTGGAGGGAGAAGCGACTTTCGAGATTCTTCGTTGACCGATTCTATAGTGGCGGAGGCCTGGTGAGCAGCGTCGAACTGGGGAGCGAGTAGCATCGGCCGACTGGTCCATCGAGCTGACGGATCCCTCCCAGCCTGCTCGGCAGCGCGGAGATCGGGGTCGGGAGAGGGGGTACGGGGCGAAACTTCTAAACCCTTTTCAAAAAATTCTCGGGTCGCTTGCGATTTTACGGCGGCTGGCTGCAAGCCCGTCTGGCGGCGTTGGCCTCGCATTCCTCACCGGACAGTATGTCCCCATACAGCCCGCCTCGGAATCGCCTCGGCCGCCTTGCCAGACGGGCTTTCGCTGCGCCTCGCGACGAAAGAGTGTGAAATATCCGGGCAAGTTCCGCCGGAGCGGACGGATGGCGGCGGCCTCACCAGAGCTCCCCCTGTCCTGAGGTCACCCGTCGAAAAGCCGCGGTGCTCAAGGCCGGAGCCCGCGTCGCAATGCCCGCCTTGCGGCACGCCACATGAAAGAGCTGGGACCACTGGTCCGCCAATGGCCCCTCCCCGCGCATGCGGGAGCCGAACCGGGGGTCGTTCAGGCGTCCGCCACGGGCGGATCGCACCTGGGCGAGCACCTTCTCCTTTCGCTCCGGGAAATGGCGGTCGAGCCATTCCTCAAACAGGGGTGCGACGGCCAGTGGCAGGCGCAGCACCACTTTCCCGGCAAAGCGGGCGCCGGCCGCCCCCGCCGCCGCGAGCAGGGCGGGGATTTCGTGATCGTTGATGGCGGGGATCACCGGGGCGATCATCACCCCGACGGGCACCCCGGCATCGGCCAGTGCGCGGATGGCCCGCAGGCGCGCCGACGGCGGGGAGGTGCGGGGTTCCAGGATGGCGCGGAGGTCCGGATTCAGCGTGGTCAGGGAGACAAACACCGCCACCGCCTGATGCCGCGCCAGTTCCCCCAGCAGATCCAGGTCCCGGGTCACAAGCGTGTTCTTGGTCACGATACCGACTGGATTCCGGAACTCCGCGAGCACCTCCAGACACCGCCGCGTCAGCCGCAGCTTCCGCTCGACGGGTTGATAGCAGTCCGTGACCCCGCTCAGAGCGATGGTGTCCGGCGTCCACGACCTCGAGCCCAGCTCCCGCCGCAGGAGCTCGGGCAATTGCTCCTTCACCACGATCCGCGACTCGAAATCGAGTCCGGCGCTGAACCCCAGGTACTCATGCGTCGGCCGGGCGTAACAGTAGATGCAGCCGTGCTCGCATCCGCGGTACGGATTCAGGCTCCAGGTGAATCCGATGTCCGGACTGTCATTGCGGGTCAGCGCGCTGACGCTGTGATCGGGCAGGAACTGCGTGCGCGGCAGCGGCTCCTCGGCGGGGTCCAGATCGCTGCTGTCGGGATCCACCTCGCGCCGCACCGGCACAAACCGGTTGGGCGGATCAAATCCGGCACCCCGATGCCCATGCGGTGACGGCGGATGCATGGGTTCAGGCTGGTCCCGCGCCGGACCCTTGGCCAGCCGGGGAGACGGGTCTGCGGTTCTCCTGGCGCCTGGATCCCGATGGGAATGAATCCCCCGAAGCCATGGAGGAAATCTCGCGAAACAGCCAGGCGCGGGCGTGCGTCCAATAGTACTTGGCGGTGCGCGAGGAGATTCGCAGCGCTTCGGCGGCCTCGTCATTGGTCATTCCCACGAAGTAGCGCAGCTTGACCAACTCCGCCTCGGTGGGGTGGTCGATCGCCAGACGGTCCAGCGCCTCGCTGACGGCCAGTGACTGCTCGTCATCGGCCGGAGCGGCCAGTTCCCGATCCCCAGCCTCCACCCGCTGATGAGCGCCGCCGTGGCGGAGCGCGTGCCGACGGCGGGCCTGATCAATGAGGATGCGACGCATGGCTTCGGCCGCCGCCGAGAAGAAATGGGCGCGATTCTCGAAGGACGGCGGATCCGTTCCGACC
Source organism: Verrucomicrobiota bacterium (assembly GCA_017302195.1). Classification (GTDB taxonomy): domain Bacteria; phylum Verrucomicrobiota; class Verrucomicrobiia; order Limisphaerales; family UBA9464; genus UBA9464. The sequence goes on along the minus strand of JAFLEG010000204.1, from coordinate 2,460 downwards.
AGGCGCAGCCACGCCTCATGAACCAGCGCGGTAGGCTGAAGGGTATGGCCCGGGGCCTCGCCGGCCATGCGATGCGCCGCCAATTGGCGCAGTTCCTGATAGACGAGCGGCAGCAGTTCCTCGGCGGTTCGTGAACCCCCGGAGCGGGCCGCGTTGAGGATGCTCGTAAACTCGCCCACGCACTGACGCTAGCAGCGCGTCACCCCGCAACAATTCCGAACACCGGCATTCCGTCCCGATCATGTGAGGGCTGGTGTCCCGAACGAGGCGAACCCTCAGGGCCTATGGCTTGAACAGGCGAAAATGGCGCTCGGATCCGTCGGGGCTTACGGGAACGAGTTTCCGGGCGCCGTCGTCTTCCGGCAATCCCAGGACGGGTTGCCAGCCATCCGACGCCAGAACCGACCGCTCCTGCAGCGACCAACCGGTCCACGGGGAAGGCCAGGAAAGCTGAATCGGACCCGCCTTCGTCAGGGCTGCCTTCAGCGCAGGCGCCAGTCGGAACAGATAGGCGGCGCCGCTGTTGGCGTTGACCTCCTCGGACGTCAGGTTGGCCCCCGGCACACCGATCAGCACGCGATCCGGCGGGAGATAGGCGAAGGCATTGTTGGCGGTGATGGACACCGGCTGAATCGGCAGGGTCAGCAGCAGCGTGCCGTTCGTGCTGAACAGGTAGGCCTCGGTGCGGAATCCGAACAGTTCCGGGCTGCGCCGCGTGGAACCGATCAGCACCTGGTCGTCCCCCACGGCCATGGCAGGGCTGCCAAAACCGTCGTTGAGAGCGGGCTCCGGATTGAATACAGGCGCGAGGATACGGCCGTCGGAGTCGAAGATGTTGGCCGCCCCGGCACCCGGCGCCTCGACATTGGCCGAAGGGGCGCCAATCAGGATGCGGTCACCGCCCAGTCGGACCAGGGTTGCGCCAAAGCTCGAATCCGACAGTCCGTTGGGATCGTTCAGGGTGCGCAAGAGCGACCCATCGGCGGAAAACAGATGAACCACCCCCGCCACTCCCCGGAACGGATCCCCTGGCGCCCCGACAAGGAAGCGATCCGATCCGAGAACGGCAAATGCGGCGCCGAATCGGGATTGCGGAACTGGCGATGGGTTGGGAAACGTGGCCAGCAGGACGCCGTCAGTTCGATACAGATAGGCGGCGCCGCCGCCGGGCCCCGCCAGATCATCCAAGATCGAGCCAATCAGCACACGGTCGTCCCCCATGGCCGCAATCTCGCCTCCAAACACCGCGGACCGTTGACCCCGGGGATGCCGGAAGGTTCGGATCAACGTGCCATTCGTGTGGAACAAGTGGACAGCGCCCGACTGGCCGGCGGGCGGCGGGGCGGACAGGGGTGCGCTGATCAGGAGCTGGTCCGAGCCCAACGGCACCAGGGCCATCCCGAAGAAACTACCGAGGGCGGGGGTCGGATTCGTCAACGTTCGAATGGGCGCTCCCTGCAGATCGTGGACGTGGACGCTCCCGGCGAAACCCTCGTCGCCCGGAGCGGCGATGAACAGGGATTCACCCACTACCGAGACCCGCGACCCGAAATCCTCGTTGCCAGAGGGTGCGGGATTGGTGATGACCAAGACCGGCGTCTGGGCGCGGAGGGACAAGGCGGTGACAAGAACAGGCAGGCAGAGACCGAGGAGACAGGATCGGGCAAGCAGGTTCATGGTGGAAAAGGCATGACCGATAAAGGCCATCCTTCTTCCAAGGCGAGATTTCGGCTCGAAAAGGGCAGAGAAATTTCCGCAATTCCTGAGGGGTGCCCTTCGAAATCCAATAACGGCCTCAAGGAGACTCCCAATGAGGGAATCTGCCCGGACCAGATGATCAAAAGGGTGTCCCGGGACGATCCGCCGGGTCCGCGAGAAACCAGCGGGCCAGTTGGTCGTAGAAACCGCCGTCCAATGGCGGCGCCGTCCCCGACATCATCACCAATTCCGCCGTGCCTTGTGCATCCAACCGGATCCCCGCGATCTCCTCCGTCCAGACCAGAAACCAGTCCGGCGCTGGCGGCGATGTCCGCGGCACCGCCCACAGGTGGACACCGCGGCCGCCCAGGGCAATGCGTTGACCGGCCCGATCAAAAGCGGCCCCGAATGCCCGGTCCTGATCAAACCATTCTGTCAGGGGGCTGCCCGATTCGACGTCCCACATCCGCGCCCTTCCCCCAGACGCAACCGTCAGCAAGCGCCCTCCCTCGGGACTAAAGCAGACTTCGGTGAGAGGACTGTCATGCGCCAGCACCGGCGTGAGCGCCAAGCCGGTGCGGGCATCCCAGATCCGTGCGGTGCGGTCCAGCGAGGCGGTGGCCACCCGTTCTCCGCAGGTCTTCCGGAAGGTGGATGAGAGGGGAGGGATAGAGGGTTGAGAAGGAGGGGGATGGGGAGATTCGGTTTGGAGGGGAGATTCCTTTTGGCTTGTCAGGGGTGGCGGATCTGGTGTCCTAGCCA
>JAFLEG010000203.1 GCA_017302195.1 Verrucomicrobiota bacterium | reverse complement strand
GCTGGACACCATTCTCGAGACGCTCGACGGACAGCCCTCGACACCGGAGCCGATGTGAAGGACACGCTCGTCGACTCCAAGTATCGAGTGCTCCGGCGCATCGGCGCCGGCGGCGTCGGCATCGTGTACGAGGCCGAGAACATCGCGCTGAAGAGGCGAGTCGCGCTCAAGATGCTCTGGCCTCGATTCGTGTCCTCGCCGGAGGTGGCGGCGCGCGGGGTCACGGTGCTGGATGTCCAGCGGGCGCTGCGCCAGCAGAACGTCGAGCTGCCCAGCGGCCGGGTGGAGAACCTGGACCGGGAGATGACCATCCAGACCCGGGGTGAGCTCAAGACCGCCGATGAGTTCAACCAGTTGGTGGTGCGCGCGGACGGCCCCAACCTGATCCGCCTGAGCGATGTCGGCCTCGCGGAGGCCGGGGCGGAGGACTACCGGACCATCGCCCGGGCGCGGGGAAGGCCCTGCATTTTTCTCGGCATCGTGAAGCAGGCCAAGGCCAACACCGTGGCGGTGGCCCAGCAGGTCAAGTCCGAGATGGAGGCGCTTCGCCCTTCCCTGCCGGCGGGCTGCGACATGTGGGTGGCCTTCGACAGCAGCATCTTCGTCGAACGCTCCATCGCCGAGGTCTGGGAGACGCTCGCGGTCGCCTTCCTGCTGGTGATCCTGATCATCTTTGTCTTCCTGCGGAACGTCCGGTCCACGCTGATTCCGGCCGTGGCGATCCCGGTGTCGCTCATCGGCACCTTCGCGCTGCTCTACCTCTTCGGCTACTCGATCAACATCCTCACCATGCTCGCGCTGGTGCTGAGCATCGGCGTGGTCGTGGATGACGCCATCGTGGTGCTGGAAGCCATCTACCACCACATCGAGAAGGGCATGGCGCCCCTGCAGGCGGCCTACAAGGCGATGGAGGAGATCAGTTATGCGGTGATCGCCATCACGGTGTCCCTGGTGGCGGTGTTCACCCCACTGGCATTCCAGAAGAGCACCACCGGACGCCTCTTCATCGAATTCGCCGTGACCGTGGCCGGCTCGGTGGTCATCTCCGCATTCGTGGCCCTGACCCTGTCGCCGGCCATGGCATCCCGGCTGTTGAAGCCCATTCACGGGATCCGCCACGGCCCCCTGTTCCTGTTCTTCGAGCGCATGTTTGACGGGCTCGCCTCGGGCTATGGCCGCGCCCTGCACTGGGCCCTGGCCCACCGGGTGCTCATGGCGGGGGTCACCCTGGGCACCATGGCCCTGATGGTCCTGGCCTACCGCGGACTGGAGCAGGACTTCCTGCCGCAGGAGGACAAGGGACGCCTGTTCGCCCTGGTGATCACGCCCAACGGATCCACCAGCGAGTACACCGACCGCCAGTTGCGCAAGGCGGAGGCCATCATCGCCTCGGTGCCGGAGGTGCTGAGCTACGGCGCGATGGTGGCGCCCGGGTTCAACGGCCCCGGCCAGGCGAGCTTCGGGATCGTCTTTGTGACCTTCACCGACCGGGATGAGCGGGGCCGGTCGGTCCAGGAGATCCTCAATGGTCCGGGCGGGATCGCGCAGCGCCTGTTCGCCGAGGTGGAGGGGGGGCTGGCCATTGCCAACCTGCCCAAGGCCATCGAGGTCAGCTTCAACAGTTCGCCGTTTGAACTGGTGCTGCAGAACCAGAACCTTCAGGCGCTGGACAAGACCGCCAACACCTTCGCCAATCGCCTGCGCGGCCTGACCAACGCCGCCGGGCAGCCCCTGCTGTCGAACGTCCGGGTGAGCTATGAGGTCAACAAGCCGGAACTCCGGGTCAGTGTGGACCGCAGCCGTGCGGCGGCGCTCGGGGTGAGCATCGAGGAGGTGTCGCGCACCCTGCAGATCCTCTTCGGCGGCCTGGATCTCAGCCGGATCAAGGTGGACGGCAAGGAGTACGACGTCATCGCGCAGTTGTCCCGCGAGTCCCGCCTGCGCCCCACCGATCTGGACCGGGTCTTTGTGAGGAACGCCGCCGGCAGCCTGGTGCAGCTCAGTTCCCTGGTCACGCATACCGAGGGCGCTGCGCCCAATGCCATCAACCACTACGCGCGTCTGCGTTCAGCCAGCATCACGGCCTCCCCGGGCGCCGTGCCCATCGGCACCGTGGTGGCCCAGGTGGAGACCCTGCTCCAGGACGAGCTGCCCGCCGGCTTTCTCTACGCCTGGGAGGGCGACGCCAAGAATCTGGCTGACGCCAATCAGGAAATCTGGTGGGTGCTGGGTCTGGCCGGGATCATCGTCTATATGACCCTGGCGGCGCAGTTTGAGAGCCTGGTGCATCCGCTCACGGTCATGCTGGCGCTGCCCCTGGCCTTCGTCGGGGCATTCGGAGGACTGTGGATTCTCGATGCCCTCGGCAAGGCGGGCGTGATCCCGATGATCCCGGCGATGAACTTCAACCTGTTCAGCCAGATCGGTCTGGTGCTGCTGGTCGGCCTGGTGACCAAGAACTCCATCCTCCTGGTGGAGTATGCCAACCAGCAGGTGCCGAACGGCGTCAGTCCCCACGACGCCATGATTCAGGCCGGCGTGGTGCGGCTGCGTCCGATCCTGATGACCGCGCTGTCCACCATCGCCGGCATCCTGCCCATCGCCATCGGATTTGGGGCGGGCGCCGAGAGCCGGCGTCCGATGGGCGTCGCCGTGGTGGGCGGGATGCTCACCAGCACCTTCCTGACCCTGTTCATCATTCCAGTGGTCTATACCCTGTTCAGCGACCTCTCCGCCTGGTGGTGGCGCACCGTGCGCGGCAAGGCCGGTGCGTCGGAGATGACGGGGCGGCCCAGTCCCGCCGCGTGACCGTCCGCGCAGGCCATTCTGCGCCCCTTGGCCGTATCCATTCCGTGACTGTCAGAGCGTTGGCACCACAGAGGCGCAGAGACACGGAGAATGGCCTGGCGTGCGAATGCGCCTGCGGAGACTCCGCACCCCGGTGGTGCCGTGTCGCCAGATGATGGGGGTGAGCTGCAGGGGCATTGCCCCGACGGATGACGCGGGGTGCATTCGCTCCCCATCGCCAGCACACCGCCCGCGGACTCTCGCGAGGTCGCGTTGGAGTCCCGCAGGCGGTGCCTCCGGCTGTGTGAAGTGAACCCTACTCGCGTCCGCCGGCCCAGAGCGCGGCCTGCTTGAGCAGTTGCCGGTAGGCGGGATGGCTGTGGGCCTGGCCGTCGTGTCCGAGGGTGATGCAGGCGACCCGGCCGTCCCGCACCTGGCTGAGCCAGATCACCGGAAAGACGCGGCCATCGTTCGGCGACTTGCCGGTGGCCAGCACCATGCGGGGCACGCCCTCGTTGTCCCGGACATCGTGGTACAGCTCATCGGTGATCTTGAAGGTGGCCGGCAGTCCGGCGGTAACCGGTGACTTGGGATCGCTGAGCACGGTCACCTCAAATTCGCCGAACCGGTCATGGCTCTTGGATCCGCCGCCCACCAGGGAGCGGTTGTATTCAGGCCAGGTGTCGGCCCAGTTGTACCACAGGGCCGGATGAATCAGCAGCAGGCCCTTGCCGGCCTTGGCGTGCTGGAAGACCGCTTCGCGTGAGGCGGCGCTGCCGATGGGCTTGTTGTTGGCCAGGTACAGGACGTCGGTGAACGGCGCCGCGGTGGCGATCTCGTCGGTGTTCTCCGTGTAGGCCACCACGGCGCCCGGCAGTTCGCGCAGGGTGGCGGCGTCGGCCAGGTTGAAGAATCGCTGGAAGTCGTGGCTGCTGCCGCCACCCACAATGAGGATGCGCAGGGCGTCCTGGGGCGCCGCCTTCAGCGTGGCTGCGGCAGCGGTTGGCGCCGCAGCCGGAGCGGGGGCAGCCGCCTGGGTCGCGCCCCGTGGACCGTTGTCGGCGGTGATGGCGAAGAGCGTCGGGGCGACGCCGTTGTCATAGCTCTCCAGGGTGAGCCTCTCGATGACGTTGGTGCCCTTCACGTCGGCGCTGTGCCAGCGGATCTGTCCGCGCCGGGTGAGCTGGGGCAGTCCCTTGGATTTCGGCACGTCGAACTGGCCGATGTAGTCGGCGAACTCCTGCCCATTGCGGAAGACCAGTTCCTCGGTGCCGCCGCCGGCGAACTGCAGCGTGGCCTTGAGCACCGGCAGTTGATCGTTGTTCACCGCGGGGAATCCCCAGCCGGCGACGCCGCCCAGGAAGTGCAGGCGCGAGGCGGGCACCCCGACCTTGACCTCGACCTTTTGCGGCAGGGTTTTCCGGGACCAGGCATTGGGCGCGCCGCCCTTGAGCACGACCACGTTGGCGACCGCCTTCTGTGGACTGATCACATCGAAGGGCACGTCGTCCACGCGCTTCATGCCGTAGCTGCGGAAGCTCACCGTCTCATCGGTGTTGTCGGGACTGTTGTACAGCCCGCGGCTGTTGTTGGCGGTGAAGGCGCTGGTGAGGTCCAGCATGCGGTAGCGGTTCTCGTCGGCACACAGGTAGGCGAGCAGGTCGCGCAGCCCTTCCGCGCCGAGTTGGTCGAAGCCCTCGGGCATGAGGGAACGTCCGGTGCTGGCGCGGGACTTGATGTCGGCGGTGCGCAGGGTGTAGTCGCCGGTGGCATTGCGCAGGACGACTTCCTGGGCGTTCTCGCGCTCGACGATGCCGTCATAGCTCTGGTCGTCCTGGGTCTCGACCAGCGTGGAGACAAAGTTGGGCTCCACCAGACGGTTGGGATCGAGGATGTGGACCAGCAGGTCCGCCGGGCCATGCGCGCCCATGCCGGTCAGGTTCGGGGCGAGGTTGCGGCCCTCGGTCTTGTACACATGGCAGCCGGCGCAGTTGGCGGTGTACAGTTTGGCTCCGTTTTCCAGGTTGCCCGGCTTCAGCACCTCGGGGGTGTATTTGGCGATCAGCGCCTCCTTCTCCCGGGCCTCCGGACCCTTGAGCTCGTCAATGATCGTGTTGGCGCGCTTGGCGACCGCGGCGTCGGGATGTGTGCGCAGGCGGTGCTGGCGGGCGGGACCGAGCTTCAGCAGGTCCACCTGCTTCGCGGCGATGGCGTCCAGGAAGGCGTTGGCGGACTCGCTGCGCTTGACGATCTGTCCGAACGCCGGTTCCACCACCTCGGCCGGCAGGGCGGGGAAAGATGCGACGAGCGCGGTGGCGGTGTCGGGCTGGGATCCCAGGGCGTCCACCACGCGCTTCTGCAGGGCGGCGCTAGAGGTCCCGCCCAGCAATCCGGTGACCGCCGGGACGATGGACGGATCCAGCTTGCGCACGCCCACCAGGTTCGCGGCGGCCTGTCCCCGGATCGCATCGCTCAGGGACGCATTGGCGAGTTGGCCGACGGCGCGCTTCACAGCCGGCTGGACCGCATCGGTCAGGCGCCCCGAGGTGTCCCATCGGGCAACCAGCGGCAGCACCGAGCCGGCGGTGCGTTCCGAGGCCAGGAGATAGCGCAGGGAGGTGCTCAGCGAGGCGCTGGCCGGCGGTGTGATGTCGGGCTTGAGCGCCACGGTGAAGCTGTCCAGCGCGGCCTGCTTGAGGCCGTCATTGCGGGCCGAGGACGCCCCGAGAATCTGCACGAAGCGTCCGGCCTTCTCGCCATCCGCCTGCTGCGCGGCCAGCCGCGCAATGTGCGGCACATAGCCGGCGACGAGGGCGGGATCCTTGGCCGACAGCGCCGCCTGCAGGAAGAGCAGGGGATCGCGGGCCGCCGCGCTCACGGCGGCGGATTCCAGCCAGGGGTCCTTGAAGGAGGGCCAGGCCTCAACGATGGCGTCCGCCGTCTCGCGCGAGGGCGGCAGACTGCCCAGGGTGACCAGGGCGTTGATCTTGGCGCGGCCGTCCGGATCGGACAGCAGGCCCCGGATGGCCTGCACGGCCTCGGCGCCCACCTCGGGCCGCTCCGCGGCGACGCGCGCGGCGTTCTTGCGTACCGAACCATCGGCATCGCGCAGGGCGGCCAGGAGCAGGGTGTCGTCGAGCTTCCCGAGATTGTTGAGGGTGTAGAGCGCCTGGATGCGTCCGAAGCGGCTGGAGCTGGTCTTGAGCAGTTCGGACACCGCCGGGGCCACACCCTGGGCCTGGGTCTCATTCAGCAGCCGGTTCGCCGTGGTGCGCACCCAGCCATTGGGATGCGCGAGCATGGGCACCAGGCCGGCCGGGTCCTTGGCATCGAGGCGGTAGGGGGGCAGGGACTTCGCTTCCTTGTGCTGGACGCGCCATAGGCGTGTAAAGTGATGGTCACGGTCCGGACGGGCCGCCGCGTTGCGCGCGCCGTGCGCCGGTCCGCGGGTGTCGTTGTGCACCGCGATCTGATTGTAGAAATCCACCACGTACAGGGCGCCGTCGGGGCCCACGCGGGCGTGGATCGGACGGAACCAGTAGTCGGTGCTGGCGAGGAACTCGACCTGCTTGCGCCCCTCCTCCTTGCGTCCCTGGTAGGTCGGGCCCTTGGGATCGAGGAACTCATGGTGCACCAACTGCCGGGTGGCCTCGCCCATGAAGAACGAATAGCGGTCCTCGGGCGCCCACTTGGCCGGCCAGGCGCCGCCGTCGTAGATCACCGAGCCGGCGGCGGCCGTCCACGCGCCCACCCAGTCAATCTGCACGTAGGGCTGACGCTTCTCGTCGAAGGCGGGGTAAATTTTGTTTTCCTCAATGATGTTCAGGTAGGCCTTCATCCCCCCCACCTGGCCCCGGGCGAGCGCCCGCTCCGGAATGACCACATGGCAGATCGGTTCGCCGCAGGTGGCGGTGGTAAAGAGGATTTCGCCGTCGGGCGCGACCTCGCAGCCCCAGGTGTTGCAGCCGCCGGCGGCGATCTGTTCGAGCATGGAGCCGTCCGGACGGAACCGGTAGATGCCCGCCGCGATGTCGCCGAACGGCTTCGAGCCGTCGCCGGAGGTCACCTTGCCGCGGGTGTAGCCGACCGAGCCGTAGATCCAGCCGTCCGGACCCCAGCGGAAATTGTTAATCACCGCATGGGTGTCGAAGGTGCCCCAGCCGGTGTAGAGCGTCTCGATCTTGTCCGCGGTTCCGTCGCCGTTGGTGTCACGGATCCAGAGGATGTCCGGCGCCTGCGCCACGATCACGCCGTCCTTGTAGAGCACCAGCGAGGTGGGCAGCTCCAGGCCGTCCGCAAACGTGGTGCGGCGGTCCATCACGCCATCCCCGTTGGTGTCGGTGAGGATGGAGATGCGGTCCAGCGGCTTGCGCGGCTCCTTGCCGCCCACGGGAAAGCGCGCCGGGTCCTTGGCGCGGTCCCAATAGGCCTTGAAGTCGTTCTTGTTCACGTCCCGGCCGCCCGGGTACTCGGGCGTCTCGACCACCCACATCCGGCCCTGCGGATCCCAGTCCAGCGACATGATCTTCTCCGCGACGTTTTCATCCGCCGCCAGGGTGACGTTGAACTCCGGATGCAACTGCATGGTCTTGATCGCCTCGGCCGCCGGCTTGGGACCACCCGCCGGGTATCGCAGCGAGG
>JAFLEG010000202.1 GCA_017302195.1 Verrucomicrobiota bacterium | reverse complement strand
ATGGCGACCAGGTGGTCGAGACCGCTGACCGGATGCCGGAACCCGCTCAGGAATCCGCCCACGATTCCGCTTTCGGTGTGTGCCTGAGCGGTCCCGGGCAGCAGCAGAAGCGCCAGGACACACCATGCAAAAGTCCGGCCGCCCCGGCCGCGAGTCGGCGACCCCGGAGCCCGAACCATCACTCCATGGCCACCCCCCAGGCGACTGCCCCGCTCCGGGGCCGTTCTCGATGCAGATAGGATGCTCATTCCGGTTGCATGCCACGCTATGAAATCCTGCCAGCGGGCCGCAATGCGGAAGACCGACTGCGACTTCAGGTCTGCAGGCCGTGACTTCGGCCTCCGTCGCGTAGGCCAGAACGGCGGTGGGGAAGCCTCAACGCCCTCTCAAGAGATCGTTCAGGCGAACCTCCCCGCAGGCCACGCTCCACAGACCCGGCAGCGCGTCGAGCGAGTTGTTGCGAAGGATGCGTCCGAGAGAGGCAGAGGATTCTCTTCCGCAGCCTCGGGATCGGAATCGGAGACGGCGACCCAGAACGCTTCCATCGGTGTCGGTCACCTCCTCAGAATCCAGGACAGGACTGCCGCAAGCGCCGAGAAGAATTAGGGCAATGACCCCCAAGGCCGGCAGCAGCACAACCAACAATGCCAGGGACGCGATCCGCTCGGCAGACACCCGAAGGCGTTCAGTCCCTGTTGGACTCGATGATCTCATGAACCAGCCGGTGATCACCGACGACGGCCTCAGACCCTGGAAAACGCGAAACCTCCATATGTCCGTCCTCGAACACATCCACCTCAACCCGTTCGCCAACCAGGGTCATGGACACAAGAACACTGTCCTCGCGGTGGCGGGCCAGGCTGAAGTAGATGCGTGCTTCCTCGAGCCTTCGAAGCAGATCGTAGAGGGGGTGGTCCATGCGTGTGGGTCGCACCGCGGGTGATTGGAGTCACCACCGAGCCGGTAGCACTTTGTATCGCCGGGAGCTTGGGATCGGCAACTTTCAACGGGTCAGAAGGGGCCCAGCGTACCCCATTCGTGGCCGGGCGAGCCGTGGGCCCGTGAAGTCACCACCACGGCAAGTTGCAGTCACGCGTACGGCTTGTTGAAAACTCGCCCACCCTTTGGGGGAAGGATCAACGATGAGCGATGAGTGGTGAAGTGAAGGCCGTGGGAGACGAGGGCACGGGAACCCACTTCCTCTCTCGCCCCGGTCAGATCCCACCCTGGGTGCCTGGGTGTCCACAGCCGGGGAAAAGATTGGGGCCGGCCACATGCCAGTCCTCCCAGACCGGATCAACCGCAGCCTTGCCCTGCGGACGATTTGCGCGGACTACTCGCGTCCGCATGAGTCGCATTGCCGCAACCGGCCCCCTGCTGACGGGGGGCGCCCTGGCCCTGGCGCTGATCGCCGCCGGATGCCTGTCCTCCTCCTCGTCCGTGACCCCCACCCGACTGCCCTACCCCGCCACCGCGACCACCAACGCCGTGGACACCTACCACGGCACCTCCGTGCCCGACCCGTACCGCTGGCTGGAGGATGAAAACGCCCCGGGAACCGCCGCCTGGGTCACGGCGGAGAATGCGGTCACCTTCGCCTTCCTGGAATCGCTCCCGGGACGCGAGCCGCTGCGGAAGCGCCTCACCGAGCTCTACCAGTACGACCGCTACGGGGTGCCGTCGCACTACGGCTCACGGTACTTCTACACGCGGAACCGGGGTCTTGAAAACCAGGCCACGCTCCTGACCACCGCCTCACTGGACGCCGAGCCCACGGTTCTGCTGGATCCCAACCAGCTTGCCGCCGATGGCACCGTGGCGCTCAAGAGCTATGTGCCCAACGATGACGGCACCCGGGTGGTCTGCGCGCTGTCCGTAGCCGGGTCGGACTGGGAGGAGTGGCGCGTGCGCGATGTCGCGACCGGGCAGGACACCGGGGACGTGCTTCAATGGGTGAAGTTTTCCGCCTGCGCCTGGACCCGTGACGGACGCGGATTCTACTACTCGCGCTACGACGCCCCGCCGGAATCCGCGAAGCTCAGCCGGGTCAATGAATTCCAGAAGCTTTACTTCCACCGCCTCGGCACGCCGCAGTCCGAGGACGCGCTGGTGTATGAGCGGAAGGATCATCCGAAGTGGGGATTCGCCGGGGAGACCACGGAGGACGGCCGGTACCTGGTGATTTCGGTGTCCGAGGGCACGGACACCCGCAACCGGGTCTTCTACCAGGACCTCGCGACACCGGGCGCTGCCGTGGTCGAACTGCTCAATGACTTTGACGCCAGCTACAACTTCATCGGCAACGACGGTCCGGTGTTTTATTTTCAGACCGACCTGGATGCGCCGCGCAGCCGTATCCTGGCGGTGGATGTCACCCGCCCGGCCCGCAGCGCGTGGCAGGAACGGGTGCCGCAGTCCGACGCGACGCTGAGCACGGCACGCTATGTGGGAGGGCGCTTCGTCGCGGTCTATCTGCGCAATGCGTACAGCGAGGTGAAGTTTTTCGCGACCGATGGTGCCTACCAGAAGACGCTGGAGCTCCCGGGCATCGGGACCGTGGGCGGATTCACGGGACGCCAGGATGCGACGGAGACCTTCTTCAGCTACACCAGCTTCAACACCCCGTCGCGCATCCAGCGCTACGACTTCGCCTCCGGCGCCACGACGGTGTGGAAGCAGCCGCAGATCAGCTTCCGTCCCGAGGACTACGAGACCCGCCAGGTGTGGTACGCCAGCAAGGACGGCACCCGGGTGCCCATGTTCATCACCGGCCGCCGCGACCTCGCGCCTGGACGTCCGCACCCGTCCCTGTTGTATGCCTACGGCGGCTTCAACATCTCCATCACCCCGAGCTTCTCCCCGGCCAACCTGCTGTGGATGGAACTGGGCGGCTGGTACTGCGTTCCCAACCTGCGCGGCGGCGGGGAGTTTGGCGAGGAGTGGCATCAGGCGGGGACCAAGCTGCGTAAGCAAAATGTGTTCGACGACTTCATCGGCGCCGCCGAGTGGCTGATCGCCGGGCGCTACACCACCTCCCGTCAGCTCGCCATTTCCGGCGGCTCCAACGGCGGCCTGCTCGTTGGCGCGGCAATGACGCAGCGTCCGGAACTGTTCGGCGCCGCGCTGCCGGCGGTGGGGGTCATGGACATGCTGCGTTTCCACCACTTCACCATCGGATGGGCCTGGGTCAGCGACTACGGCAGCAGCGCCAATGTCGAGGAATTCCGGGCCCTGTACGCCTACTCGCCGTACCACAATCTCAAGCCGGGATCCTGCTATCCGGCCACGCTCGTCACGACTGGCGACCATGACGACCGGGTGGTGCCCGCCCACAGTTTCAAGTTCGCCGCCCGGCTTCAGGCGGTGCAGTCGTGCAGGAATCCGGTGCTGATCCGCATCGAAACCCGCGCTGGACACGGCGCGGGGAAGCCAACCACCAAGATCATCGAGGAAAGCAGCGACCGCATTGCCTTCATCGCCCACGAACTTGGGGTGCCTGGGCACTGAGCCGCAGGCCTTGGAGCGCGGCCTTCCCTTCATCGTTCGCGCCTTCCCCGGGGTGGGAGAGGCTCCGGTCACTCCACACGGGAACCCGTGAACCCTCGGGTGGGACCGCACACGCGCACGGCTCACCCCGAAAAGTGTCGCCCGAAAATTACGTGAAATCGCCAGGAGCCCGTACCAACCTTCGCCGTGACCAAGCCCTTGGCCATCGTCTTTCACGAGACCCTGCTGCCCGGAAGCCAGATTGCGAACCGGCTTTCCGACCTCGGATGGCGGGTGCAGACGGTCACCGTGGCGGCCAGCGTGCTGGACGTGATCCGACGCGAAAAGCCCATGCTGCTGATTGCCGAACTGGCCCTCCGGCATGGCGATTTCTGCGGCGTGATCGGGGAACTGAAACGCGACGCGGCCCTGGCCCACATCCCGGTCATCGGCTTCACCCCCCAGCAGAACCGGAAACTCCAGGATGACGCGGTCGCCGCGGGGGCCCGCCTCGTCACCGCCAACTCCGCCGTCCTCGACCAGTTGCCCCAACTGCTGGAGTACGCGCTCGCCGTGGAGTAGAACCAGCGGGCTGGCAGGTTTTGAGGCAGACTACAGCTCACCCGGGTGAGCCAGGCAACCGCCCGCACACTCTTCCGTGCCACCCGATGGAAAGCACGACACGGAAATGCCTCGTACAGAGCATTTTGACCAATATTCTGGCTGCGTCATCGTCCGCCCCAAACCTCAAGTGCCGCTAATTCCGTAGAGACAAGGATCATGCCCTCCGATATCCTGCCCCGGTCCATTTGGGCAGGATCATCCAAGCGATGTTCCCTGCCTGCCTTGCATGAAAGCATCTCCCACCTCCAAACGCTCCGGCATCCTGGCCGGCGGCAACTGGATCGTTGACCACGTCAAGATCATTGACACTTATCCCCAGCCCGAACAGTTGGCGAACATCACCGCCCAGCATCCGGGCACCGGCGGGGCGCCCTACAACGTGCTGCTGGATCTGGCCAAGTTGGGTGCAGGCTTCCCGCTGGCGGGGGCGGGCCTGGTCGGAAAGGACGCGGAGGGGCAGTCCATCCTGGCTGATTGCGAGCGCCACAAGATTGACACACGCCTGCTCAAGAGCACGGGCGAGGCACCGACGAGCTTCACGGATGTCATGACCGTGGCCGGCTCCGGACAGCGGACCTTTTTCCACTGCCGGGGCGCGAATGCCCTCTGGGATGCCCGGGATCTGGACTTCGGGAAAATCAAGGCACGGATCTTCCACCTCGGCTATCTCCTGCTGCTCGACAAGCTGGATGTCGTGAACAAGGAGGGGCTCACCCCCGCTTCCAAGCTGCTCCAGGCCGCCCAGGCGGCGGGGCTGAAGACCTGCGTGGATGTGGTCAGCGAGGCCAGCGACCGCTTCAAGGCGGTGGCCATCCCGGCGCTGAAATTCTGCGACTACGCCATCATCAACGAGTACGAGGCGGGCCAGGTCGCAGGATTCAAGATCCGCAAGGAGGGGGTGCTCGACACGGTATCCCTGCGGCATGCTGCCGGCGCGATACTCCAGTTTGGCGTCAAGGAACTCATCGTGATCCACTTTCCGGAGGGCTGCTTCGCCCGCACCCGCGATGGCAAGGATCATTGGCAGCCGTCCCTCAAGGTTCCCGAGAAGCACATCGCCGGCACGGCCGGGGCCGGGGATGCCTTTTGTGCCGGAGTGCTGTACGGCCTGCACGAGGGCTGGGACCTCCAGCGCTGTCTGCTGCTGGGGGTCTGCGCCGCCGCGGCGTCGCTCAGCGATCCGACCTGCACGGGAGGGATGAAACCCCTGGCCCAGGTGGAAGCGCTGAAGAAAAAGTACGGGGTGCGCCCGCCGCTGGAACCCGAAGAAGACTACTGACCCGGCCCGGTTCGCGTGGGTGGTGTCCGCGGACGGATTGTCCGTCGGAACCAACCGGGGCAGCACCCTGTTTGACGTTGCGTTCCGGACGGTCGTCGCAGGCCGCACCGGAGCCAGGGAGGTTTCGCCCTGGCCTGCCTGAGCTGTCAGCACACCATGGATCCGATGGCAGTGATCGAGGTCAGCGGATTGACCAAGGCATTCCGCACGGCGCGCAAGGCACCCGGACTTGGCGGAGCCTTCCGGGGCCTCTTTCGCCGGGACTACGAGACGGTTTTGGCGGTGAAGGACGTGACCTTCCGGGTTGCCGAGGGCGAGTTCGTGGGATTCCTGGGACCCAATGGCGCCGGCAAGACCACCACCCTGAAGATGCTGTCGGGACTGCTGTATCCCACCACGGGCACGGCGACGGTGCTGGGCTACACGCCCTGGGAGCGGAAGGACGGATACCGACGCCAGTTCGCCCTGCTTTTGGGGCAGAAGAATCAACTGTGGTGGGATCTGCCAGCCCGGGAATCTCTCCACCTGAATGCCCAGATTTACGGACTGTCCCGGACCGAGGCGACCCGGACCGTGGACGAGATGAGCGACCTTCTGAACGTGCGGGCGCAACTGGCAACGCCCGTACGCGAACTGTCGCTGGGCGAACGGATGAAGTGCGAACTGATCGCGGCGCTGCTGCACCAACCGAAGGTGCTCTTCCTCGACGAGCCGACCATCGGGCTGGCTGTCGTGTCGTCGCAGGCGGTGCGGGAATTTCTTCGCAGCCACAATCGGACCCGCCGCACAACCATCCTGCTGACCAGCCATTACATGGCGGACATCCGCGAACTTTGCGAGCGGGTGATCATCGTGGACCACGGCACGGTGTTCTTCGACGGACGGCTGGACGAGATCCTGGACCGCTTCGCCGGACACAAGATCGTCACGGTGCGGTGGGATCCGACGGACGCTGCCGGCAGGACGCCGACGGTGCCGCCGGGCCTGGGTGAGGTTCTGGAACAGCTCCCCGACGGGGTGAAGCTGAAGGTGTCGCGCGAACGCGTCATTCCAGCCGTCAAGTCCCTGCTCGACGGCCTGCCGGTCCGTGACTTCAGCGTGGAGGAGGTGCCCATTGAGGACGTCATCCGCCAGTTGTTCCAGCGGGCACCGGTGTCGGCAACGCCATGAATGCCTCTCCGGAGTCCGACGACGCCCTTGCGAAACTGACCGTCCGGCCCATCGGCTTTCTCAGGGCTGGAAAGCAGGTGAAGTTCCAGACGCGGCACCAGCCGGATGAAACCTCCACGGAGGAAAACGTCCTGGAACTGCTGCCTGGCCGGGGCTTTGACCTGGGCCTGCGGGATCTTTCGGGCTTTTCCAGAATCTGGCTGGTTTCCTGGTTTGATCGCAACGAGTCCTGGCGCGCGCTGGTCCTGCCTCCCCGCGGCCCCGCCAGGCGTCGCGGTGTCTTTGCGACCCGGTCGCCGCATCGGCCCAATCCACTGGGACTCACGCCGGTCCAACTGAAGGCCATCCGGGGCCGCCGCCTGTTCCTGGGCCCCTGCGATCTCATGGACGGCACACCGATTCTCGACATCAAGCCGTACATCCCATCCTACGATGCCTTTCCAGATGAGCAGACCGGCTGGATTGAGGCGGTGGATCGGACGCTTCAGGAACCGCCGCGCTTCACCGTGACGTTTGCGGCTCTGGCCGAAGAGCAGGCGGACTGGCTCCGGGAGCGATGGCAGGTGGACTTCCGTCCACGGCTCATCGAGCTGCTTTCCCAGGATCCATCGGTGCATCGCGGACGCCGGATCCGCGCGCGCGGCGCGGCAATGCGGGTTGCCGGCTGCGGGGCGTGGCGGGCGGTCTTTGCGGTGGCAGGCCAGGCGGTGGAAGTGCGCCACTTGGAGGCGGCTTATCCCAGACGTTTCCTGGAAGATCCGCAGCGGCTGGCCATTGCGGATCGTGAAGCCCAGCGGGCCTTCCTCGAGCGCTGGCCGGAGCAGACCATCAGCGGCGGCTGATCAGGCTAAGAGCCTTCCCCTGGTGATCG
>JAFLEG010000201.1 GCA_017302195.1 Verrucomicrobiota bacterium | reverse complement strand
CGCTCTGGCAGGCCGAGGCCACGGCGGCGCTGGCCCGGCGGCCGGCAGCCGATGCTCTCGATGCGTACCTCGATGGTCTGGATCTGCCCGATGCCCGTGTCCGGGAGCAATGCCGCGGGGCACTTGGGCCGCTCCGCGAGGCGGCCTGGCCGCGCGTCCGCGATTCCCTCGACCGCCGGTCGGCGTCTGCGCGCGCCCAGTTGCGCCTGGTCTATGCCGGGTTTGGTCCGGCCCGGGAGAGTCCGCTCTTTCAGGGAACGTCCGCCTGGACCGAGGCCGAATACCTCGCGGCCGCGGGAGTGTCGGGCGGCAATGAGGTCCGGGGCCGGGAGCTGTTCGTCTCCGCCCAGGGTCCGGCCTGTTCCCGCTGCCATCGGGTGGGCGCCGACGGCGGGGAGATCGGCCCCGACCTCACCCATGCCGGCGCGCAGTTCGACCGCACCGCGCTGGCGGAGGCCATCCTGTTCCCCAGCCAGAGCGTGCGCGAGGGGTACCAGCAGACCACCCTCGAACTGGCCTCCGGAGATGCCCTGAGCGGACTGCTCCGCCTGGAGGAGGCGGATGCCCTCACGCTCCGTGATGCGGAGGGCCGCGACCACCGGGTCCGGAAGGCCGACATCCGGGAACGTCTCGCCAGCGCCACCTCGCTCATGCCCGACGGACTCGCCGCCGGACTGTCCCCCGCAGACTGGTCGGACCTGCTGGCCTATCTGGAGAGTCTCCGGTAGGCGCGCGGCGCCGGTGAAGGTGCCGCCTTGCCCGCCGGATGCCGCCCCGTACTGTCGTCCCGTGGCCGCCGCGCCCGTTCCCATCCAGAGTTCCTGGGCTGTCGTCCAGGATCACCGCCGGGTCTTCCAGGACCTGGTGTATCTCTACCCGGTGATCTCCCGCCGGTCCCGGGGGCTATCCATCGGGGTCAACCTGAATCCGGACAAGCGGTGCAATTTCGACTGCGTGTACTGCGAGGTGGACCGCCGGACGCCCGGGCGGGCCACCCAGGTGAACCTGGACCAGCTTCGCGAGGAACTGGTGTGGCTGGTGAATCACGCCCGGGACGGCACGCTCGCCACGCAGCCCAAGTTTTGCGAGGTGCCGGAGCTGACACGGCAGATCCGGGACATCGCCTTCAGCGGCGACGGCGAGCCCACCATGGTGCCCCACTTCGACGCCTGCGTGGAAACCGTGGTCGCCGTGAAGCGGGAGCTCGGCCTCGACGACACCAAGCTGGTGCTGATCACGGACTGCGCCGGCCTCGACAAGGGCAGCGTGCGGCGCGGGCTCGAGCTGATGGACCGTCACCATGGCGAGTTCTGGTGCAAGCTGGATGCCGGCACCGAGCCCTACTTCCGGGCGGTCAACCGCTCTTTCGTCCGCTTGGACCGCATCCTGCGCAACATCCTGGAGACCGCGCGGGTGCGTCCGGTGATCCTCCAGTCGCTGTTCTTCAGGATGCGCGGCGAGGCGATGTCCGCCGCGGAGCTGGAGGCGTACTGCGAACGCCTGCGCGAGATCGTGGCCGCGGGCGGTCGGATCCAGGCGGTGCATGCCTACACCATCGCCCGTCCCACACCGGAGGCGTGGGCCACCCGGCTGGAACGCGGCGAACTCGAGGCCATGGCCGGCGTCATCCGGTCGCGCACCGGACTTCCCGTCGAGGTCTTCGACTGACCGTTCCGGACCCGGCGAGCTTCGCCTGAATTTCGATGTTCCGGCGGTACGTCTTACAGGGCGGCCTGCCGTCGCCGTCCTTCGCATGAACACCCGCAATCCCCTGCTCACCCGCCGCTCCTTCGTGAAGACCTCGGTCGCCGCGATGGCGACCGTCAGCCTCGTTCCCCGGCACGTGCTGGGTGGACAGGGTGTCACCCCTCCCAGCGAGGTGCTCACCCGCGCGGTCATCGGCACGGGAGGGATGGGCATGGGGCATGTGAAATCCATCAACACGGGCTGCAAGCTGCTCGCGGTCTGTGACGTGGATGCCCATCACCTGGCGGAGGCGGTGACGGCGGGCGGACCGGACTGCAAGGGCTACCGCGATTTCCGCGAGGTGCTGGCCCGCAAGGACATTGACATCGTCCACATCCCCACACCGCCCCACTGGCACGCCATCATGGCGGTCGCCGCCGCCAAGGCGGGCAAGGACATCTGGTGCGAGAAGCCCATGACCCGGACCATCGGGGAGGGCGAGGCCGTGGTGGCCGCGGTCGCCAAATACGGCCGCATCTACCGGCTGAACACCTGGTTCCGCTTCCAGGATGGTCTGTACGGCATGGGCGTGCCGGCCAAGCCCATCAGGAAGGCGGTGCAGGGCGGCCTGCTGGGCTGGCCCATCAAGGCCACGCTGAGCGCCTCCACCGGCTTCGACTGGAAGTTCTACTGGGTGGGCAAGACCGGCCTCACACCCCAGCCGGTGCCGGCGGAGCTCGACTACGACTTCTGGCTCGGACCCGCCCCGGCCAAGCCCTACCACCCCCACCGGGTCCATGGCACGTTCCGCGGCTACTGGGATTATGACGGCGGCGGACTGGGCGACATGGGGCAGCACTATCTCGACCCGGTGCAGTACATCCTGGGCAAGGACGACGACAGCCCGGTGGAGATCGAGGCCGAGGCGCCGCCCCAGGATGCCGATGCCGTGGGCACCTTCCGCCGGATCCGCATGAAATACCGCGATGGCTGCGAGATCGTTCTGGACGGCGAGGACCGCGACAAATCCGCCGCCTTCCTGGAGGGGCCCGAGGGCAGGATCTTCAAGGGCATGAAGTCCGACATTCCCGGCTTTGAGGGGAAACTCGCCGGGTTGAAGGAACCCGATCCGCAGCTCACCGACTTTGTCGAGGCGGTGAAGACCCGGCGGAAGTTTGCCCTCAACGAGGTCAACGGCCACCGCTCCTGCACCCTGGTGAATCTGGCCAAGACCGCCATGCAGACCGGACGCGTGCTGCGCTTTGATCCGGACACCCAGCGCTTCGTCGGCGACGCGACCGCCAACGCCTACATCCACCAGCCGATGCGCGGCGCCTGGTCGCTGAGCTGACCGCATCGTCCGTCGAGACGTGCGGACCGCCAGGTCCGGACGTACGGGCGGCTGGACCGGTCCGGCATCGGGGACATACTCTGCTCCCATGGCGTTTGATTGCTTTCGGGATTGGGTGGACGCCCTGGACCGGGCCGGGGAGCTGAAGCGCATCCGGACGCCGGTCGCGACCGAACTGGAGATCACCGCCCTCGCCGACCAGGAGATGAAGTCCCCTGGCGGCGGCAAGGCGCTGCTCATTGAGCAACCCACCGTCAACGGGGTGGTGTCCCCGTTTCCCGTGGCGATCAACACACTGGGGTCCTGGAAGCGCATGGCATTAAGCCTGGGCGCGGACTCCGTGGACGACGTCGCACGCGACCTCGGCGCGCTGGTCAAGGCCAAGCCTCCCGGATCCCTGCGGGAGGCGCTGCAGTTGCTGTCCCAGGGACTCGAGCTGCGTCATGCGCGTCCGCGGACCGTGCGGTCGGGCCCCTGCCAGGAGGTGGTCCACACCTTCGACGCCCCGGCGACCCGCACCGATCCGTGGCCGGCGGCGCCGTCCGTAAACTCGCCGGCGGGCCCGGCGCCCTCGCTGCTGAACCTGCCCATCCTGAAGTGCTGGCCGCAGGATGGCGGGCGCTTCGTCACGCTGCCCTGCGTGGTCACGCGGGATCCCGATACCGGCGCCCGCAACCTGGGCATGTACCGGATCCAGATCTACGACGAGCGCACCACCGGACTGCACTGGCAGCTCCAGAAGGTGGCTGCGCGCCATGGACGCCGCTACTACGAGACCGGAAAGCGCATGCCGGTGGCCATCTTTCTGGGGGGCGATCCGATGTATCCCTTCGCGGCCACGGCGCCGCTGCCGGACGGCCTCGACGAGTTCCTGCTGGCGGGATACCTGCGCCGCCGGTCGGTGGATCTGGTGCGCTGCAAGACCATTGATCTGGAGGTGCCGGCCAATGCGGACTTCGTGCTCGAGGGCTACATGGATCCGCAGGAGCCGCTGCGGGACGAAGGTCCGTTCGGCGACCACACCGGCTACTACACCCTGCCCGAGCCATATCCGGTCTTCCACCTCACCGCCCTCACCCATCGTCGCGACGCCATCTACCCGGCCACCATTGTCGGGCGCCCGCCGATGGAGGACTTCTACATCGGCGGGGCGTCGGTGAAGCTGTTCCTGCCCATCTTCCAGATGAACTTCCCGGAGATCGTGGACATCGCCCTGCCCGCCGAGGGCGTGTTCCACAATCTGGTGTTTGTCAGCATCCGGAAGACCTACCCCATGCAGGCCTACAAGATCATGAACGGGTTGTGGGGCATGGGGCAGATGATGTTCACCAAGTACCTGGTCGTCGTGGACGCCGATGTGGACGTCCACAACACCAGCGAGGTGCTCTTTCACCTCTGCGCCAACACCGATCCGCAGCGCGACTCGATCGTCACCCGCGGTCCGTCCGACGTGCTGGACCACGCCACCTCGGAGATCGCCATGGGCAGCAAGATGGGATTCGACGCCACCAAAAAGCTCCCGGGCGAAGGCTTCCGCCGCCCCTGGCCCCCGCTGATCCGCATGGATCCCGCCGTCGAACAGCGGATGAAGGAACTCCTTCAACGCGCCCCCTGAGAGCCTTCGACCGCGTTGGCCCGACGCGCAGTGGGCTTCGGTCACCGCGGGTGTCGGTGCCGTTCAAGAATCAGACTGACATTCTGGAGCCGACTGCCAGTTTTCCACCATGAGTTCTGCAATTCTGGAACCGCTGCTCCGGTCACCGGAACTCATGGAGCATGTCGCCGAGCTTCAGCGCGTCATCGCCCTGGAACGTCAACGCCGGCTCAAGTTTTACGAGGAGGTCACCGAGAGCGGCAAATGGGAGTTCATCAATGGCGAAGCGATGATGCAGTCACCGGCGCTGAATCGTCACACCGCCGTGGTGGGAAGGTTGGTTCCGCTGTTGCGTGCCCATGTGGAACCCCGGGGACTGGGCCAGGTGCGGGCGGAGAAGGTGCTGTGCCAGTTTCCCCGCAACGACTACGAACCGGATGTGGTGTTTTTCGGGCTGGCCAAGTCCCAGAGCATCCTTCCGTCCACGCTCCTGCATCCCATTCCGGACTTCATTGTCGAGGTCCTCTCGCCTTCGACCAGCGCGATGGACCGCGGGGTCAAGTTTGATGACTACGCCGCGCATGGCGTGGGCGAATACTGGATTGTGGACCCCGAGGCGGAGACGGTGGAGCAGTTTTTCCTGGAGCACGGTCGTTACCCCGAGGCGTCCCGCCAGCGGGAGGGCGTTCTGAACTCCAAGGTCATTCCAGGACTCCGGGTTCCGCTGCGATCCCTGTTCGATGATGAGGCCAACCTGAAGGCGCTTCGAACGGTTCTCGCCGGGACGTGAATCCGGTCCCCGGTCTGGCATCCAGGACCGGGGGCTCCACTGTCAGGCCCGTGAATCCCCGGGGCGTCCGCCGCGGCAGAGCTTGCGGTGGGTGGCCAGCGCCAGCAGGGGCCAGGAGTTCCGGTACATGTCGTACTTGAGGTAGAACACCTGCGGGAATCCGGTGCCGGTGATCTCCTCCTCGGTCCAGGAGCCGTCCCGGTTCTGGGTGCGCACCAGGTACTCGATGCCGCGGCGCAGCCAGGGATCCTCGGTGTCCCCGAAGGCGCAGAGGCCCATCACCGCCCAGGCGGTCTGGGAGGCGGTGCTTGGGCCGGCGCCCTTGTAGATGGGGTCGTCGTAGGTGTTGCAGCGCTCGCCCCAGCCGCCGTCCGGCTGCTGGACGCTCCGCAGCCAGTCGCGCGCCCGAATCAGCCACGGCTCGTTCATGTCAAGGCCCAGCGCCTGGAGGCCGCGCAACACCTGCCAGGTGCCGTAGATGTAGTTCACCCCCCAGCGTCCAAACCAGGAGCCGTCCGGCTCCTGGGTCTTCCTCAGGAACTGGAGGGCGTCCTGAATCCGGGGATGGGTCACCGGGTAGCCCTCGTAGCCGAGCAGCTCCAGGATGCGTGCGGTGATGTCGGCGCACTCCGGATCCAGCATGGCGTTGTGGTCGGCGAACGGGACCTTTTCCAGGATGCTCTTGGTGCAGTCCTTGTCGAAGGCCGCCCAGCCGCCATCGCGGCACTGGAAGGTCAGCATCCAGCGCATCGCACGGTCAAAGCACTCATCACGACGCCGCCGGTCGTCACCGGGGATCTGCCGCAGGGCCAGCAGCACCATCGCGGTGTCGTCCACATCGGGATTCCACTGGTTCTCGAACTCGAACACCCAGCCCGAAGGTTCCACGTCGGCGGGGTTCTTGTGGATCCAGTCGCCCTTGAACCGGATCTCCTTGTCCATGAGCCAGCCGGACGCCCGGCGCATCTTGGGATGGTCATGCGGCACGCCGGATTCGCGCAGGCACATGGCGACGATGGCGGAATCCCACACCGGTGAGAGGCAGGGCTCGATGCGCAGGGTGTCCTTCTCCAGGTGCATCAGCTTGAGCAGCTCGCCGTGGGCACGGACCACCTGCGGATGATCATCGGGATAGCCCAGCGCGATCAGGGCGATCAGTGAATTGAGGATGGCCGGGAAGATGGCCGCCAGCCCGTCGCTGCCCTCGAAGCGCTCCAGCATCCAGGCCTCGGCCCGTCGGAGCGCGCGGCGCCGGAACGGATGCAGCCCCTGGCGGGCGAACCACTCGGCCAGCTTGTGCAGGCGGTCGAGCCACAGGAAGGCATTGCGCAGTCCGAAGTCGAAGTAGCGCGGGCGCAGCGACTCATCGAGCTCCCATTGGCCCTGGGGATACAGCTCATCAAGGTGCACCCCGGCAGCCAGACGCCGGGTCGGCCGGAAATGGTTGATGATCGCCAGCGGGATGAGCATGGCCCGGGACCAGTTGCTCATGTCCCAGAAGTTCACGTGAAACCACTTGCCGATCAGCAGCACCTCACAGGGGATGGTGGGCACGTGGTTCCAGCCCACGAGGCCGATCAGCGCCAGGTACAGCTTGGAAAAGGTGTTCATCCGCGGCACGCCGCCCAGGGCGAAGGCGCATTCCCTGGCCTTGAGCATGCGCGGGTCGGTGGCCGGAACGCCGGTCAGCTTCAGGGCCAGGTAGGCCTTGACGGTGGCATTCACCTCGGCCGGGCCGTTCGGATAGATGTTCCACCCGCCATCCGACAACTGCCGCTCAAAGATGTGGTGGATCGCCTTGCGTTCCCATTCCCGGTCCACCTTTCCCCACCAGTGGTAGAACACCACCATGTCCGCCACCAGGGTGACGTCCACCAGCAGCTCCCCGATCCAGTAGCCTTCGGGCTTCTGTTCGGACAGCAGGAAGGCCTGGGATCGGGTGATGGCTTCGTCGAGAGCCCGGCTGGCGGCGGAAGCCGCCGGGGCTGACGTCGGGCCGGACTTGGAATTT
>JAFLEG010000200.1 GCA_017302195.1 Verrucomicrobiota bacterium | reverse complement strand
AAGGTCGAGGTCACCACCCCCGACGAGTACCAGGGCGACATCCTTGGTGACGTCAACCGCCGTCGCGGCGTGATTCAGGGCGTGGACGCCAAGGGCGGGCAGACCACCGTCACGGCGAACGTGCCGCTGAAGGAAATGTTCGGCTACGCCACCGCGATACGCTCGCTCTCCAAGGGGCGCGCCTCCTACTCCATGGAACCCGCCGCCTTCGAGGAAGTCCCCTCCAGCGTGCTGGCCGAGATCCTCGACGCCGCCAAGAAGCGTCCCGCGGCCCGCAGCTAGTTTTCGTTTCCATCAAATCAACCTGTTCTTTGTATGTCTGGACAACGCATCCGCATCCGCCTCAAGGCGTACGACCACCGGGTGATTGACGCCTCGGCGAGTGAGATCGTCGAAACCGTCAAGCGCTCGGGGGCCCGTGTCGCCGGTCCCATCCCGCTGCCGACCAACATCGAGCGCGTGACCCTCCACCGCTCGCCGCACGCCGACAAAAAGTCCATGGAGACCTTCGAGCAGCGGACCCACAAGCGGTTGATTGACATCCTCGACCCCACCGCCAAGACCGTGGATGAGCTCAAGAAGCTCAACCTGCCGGCGGGCGTGGACATCCAGATCAAGATCTAACCCCGCCCCCCATGCCACTCGGACTCATTGGAAAAAAGCTCGGGCACACCCGCGTGTACAACACGGACGGGGTGGCCACCCCGGTCACGGTCGTGCTGGTGGGACCCAATCTCGTCCTCCAGGTGAAGAAGAAGGACAGCCGCGACGGCTACAGCGCCGTACAGTTGGGCTTCGACTCCCAGAAGGAATCCCGCCTGTCCAAGGCGGTGATGGGCCACCTGCGCAAGCAGAACGGCGCCCCGGTGAAGCGCATCAAGGAATTCCGCGATTTCTCGAAGGACGTGAAGCCTGGTGACGTGCTGGGTGCGGACCTCTTCGAGGTCGGCCAGTTCGTGGACTGCATCGGCACCACCAAGGGACGCGGCTTCGAGGGCGTCGTCGGACGCTGGGCGTTTGCCGGCGGTGACATGACCCACGGCGCCAAGGGATGGCACCGCCGCTCCGGCGCCATCGGCTGCCGCCTGTTCCCCGGCCACGTCAACAAGGGCCTGAAGATGCCGGGTCACATGGGGCAGGTCCGCCGGACCTCCCAGAACCTGGAGATCGTCCAGGTGCGCAAGGATGACAACGTGCTGCTGATCCGCGGGTCCTTTCCCGGCAGCGAGGGCGACTACTGCATCATCCGCGAAGCCAAGAAGATTCCCGCCGGCTCGCCGCGCCTGAAGGCGATCCACGAGCATCGTGCCAAGATCCGTGCGGCGGCCTCCGCTGCCGCGGAGAAAAAGGGCGCTGACAAGAAGGCGGCTGCCAAGAAGAAGTAAGGAGGGCCTGAACCATGAAGATTTCCATCAAGAACACCGAGGGGAACGCCGCCGGAGAGCTCGAGGTTTCGTTCGAGCTGATCGAGAACGGCCGCGGCACGCAGGCGGTCCACGACACCGTGGTCGCCTATCAGGCGGCCCAGCGCAGCGGCACTGCCTGCACCAAGACCATGGGCGATGTCCATGGCACCGGAAAGAAGCCGTGGCGCCAGAAGGGCACCGGACGCGCCCGCGCCGGCTCCTTTGCCTCCCCGCTGTGGCGCGGCGGCGGCGTGGTCTTCGGACCCAAGCTCAGGGATTACGACAAGAAGGTCAACCGCAAGGTCCGCCAGCTCGCGCTGCGCAAGGCCCTCAGCGAACGGCTGAAGTCGGGTGATGTCGTCCTGCTCGACGATCTCAAGCTCTCCAGCGCCAAGACCCGTGACTTCGTCAAGGTCCTGGGAACCCTCGGACTCGACGGCGGCACCACGCTGCTGGTGGTCCAGGGGACCGATGCGCAGCTCGACCGGGCCTCGCGCAACGTCGTCGGGGTGGACGTCACCACCGGCGCCCGGCTCAACACCTACGACGTGCTGCGCTGCGACAAGGTGGTGTTCACCAAGGCCGCCTTCGAGCAGGTCGGAGCGCGTCTCAACAAGAAGATCCAGCACTGATCCCCCGCCATGAACGCCTACGACATCATCAAGACCGTCCGGGTCACCGAGAAGGGGACGATTCAGTCCGAGAAGCACAACCAGTACACCCTGGTCGCGGATCGGCGCGCCACCGCACCGCAGATCAAGCGGGCCGTGGAGGAGCTCTTCAAGGTGAAGGTGGTCCGGGTCAACACGCTGCACGTCCGCGGCAAGGCCCGCCGCCAGTCCACCAAGGCCGCCGGCCGAGACGCCGACTGGAAGAAGGCCATTGTCACCCTCAAGGACGGCGACCGGATCGAGCTGGCCTGAGTCCCGATACACGACATCCTCACGCGGTGCTCTCCCTCGGGTGCACCGCGTTTTTTGTTTTCCGGCCATGAGTTCCACGGAGGATCCAGGCGGCGAATCAGGAGCCGGCGGCAGCCGTGGCGCCTGGATTCTGGAGCGGCGTCCGGATCTTTCGGCACAGCGGCGCGCGCTGCCGGTGGACCGCCCGCAGGGATGGATCGAGGAATGGGAGCCGGATGCCACCGGAAGCCCGCAGCGGTTCCTGACGGTATTCCTCACCAACCGGGAGTGCCCCTGGCGCTGCCTGATGTGCGACCTCTGGCGGCATACCACCCTGGATCCGGTGCCGTCCGGGGCGATCCCACAGCAGATCCGCGTCGCGCGCGCCTCGGTGTCGGGACCGTACGGACTCAAGCTCTACAATGCCGGATCCTTCTTCGATCCGGGCGCCATCCCGGTGGAGGACCATCCGGAGATCGCGAGGATCCTCCGGGATTGCCGCCGCGTGGTGGTCGAGTGTCATCCCAGGCTGGTGGGACCCCGGGTGACCGCGTTCGCCCGGCGTCTGGCTCCGGGAGCGCTGGAGGTGGCGATGGGACTGGAGACGGCAAACCCCGAGGTGCTGGCAAAGCTGAACAAGGGCATGACGGTGGCCGACTTTGTCGCGGCGGCGGGCTTTCTTCGGGATGCCGGCATCGGCGTGCGCGCCTTCATCCTGGTGAAACCCCCGTACCTGGACGCCGCCGCGGCGCTGGACTGGGCGGTGCGGTCGGCGCAGGTGGCCTTTGAGTCCGGCGCGGATGTCGTGTCACTGATCCCGACGCGTGGCGGTCCGGGCGTCCTGGACGACCTTGCACGCCTCGGCGACTTCTCGGAGCCCACGCTCGACCTGTTCGAGGCGGCGGTGGAGGGAGCTCTGTCGCTCAGGATGGGGCGGGTCTTTGCGGATCTGTGGGACCTGCAGCGATTCGGCGGAGGGCGTACGGACTTCCCGGCGCGGAAGTCGCGCCTGGCGGCGATGAATGCCGGCCAGCGGGTGTTGCCGCGACCGACCCGCGAGGCTGCCGCTGGCCACCCGGCTTTCTGAGAGCCTGTCCGGGGGAGCGACGTGGAAAGGCGCACCCGGACAGACTCTGAAGGGGGCCGGTTCACCGCAGCGGGGGAGCGGACGCCGTCAGTGGGAACCCATTGGAAAGGGATTCCGGACCCCATTGCGCCCTGGAAGCCTGCCCTCTACTCGACGGCCTCCCGGAAGATCTCTGTCCAGAGCACCCGGTAGTGCCTCCCGCCCTCGGGCATCCACATGGGGTCCACCGGCATGTCCGTCTCAAAGACTCCGACGTGGCACTCCAGCATGAGCTTCGTACCCCGGGATGGGAGGTTGCTGGATCCCTGCTTGAACTCGCGACTGGGAAAGAGATCCACCCCTGAGCCGTATCCATGCAGACGATTTTCTGGGGAGCGCACGCGCCTCGCGTGCTGGCCGACCTGACTGCATCGTTACTGCTGAGGAGACGGATGTCCCCATCGGGTACTCGATGTCTCCCTGGCGCACGGTTCGCAGATGCCGGCGCAACGGCATTTACTTCGCCTCCATGACCGCGGCGACATCGGACGCGAAGGCGCGGACGTCGTCCTCGGAGGTGTCCCAGGAGCACATGAGGCGGCAGCCGCCTTCGCCGATGAAGTTGTAGAACAGCCAGCCGCGGGCGTAGAGCGCCTGGATGACCGGCTTGGGCAGCTCGACGAAGACGGCGTTGGCCTCGCGGGGGAACAGGATTCGGACCCCGGCGATGGCCGAGAGCAGTTCGTGCATCAGCGCGGCCATGGCATTGGCATGGGCGGCGTGCCTCAGCCAGACGCCGTCCTGAAGCATCCCCACCCAGGGCGCCGCCACGAAGCGCATCTTGGAGCAGAGCTGCCCGCCCTGCTTGGCGCGGTAGTCAAACTCGCGGGCCAGGTCCCGGTTGAAGAACACCACCGCCTCGCCGACATGGATCCCGTTCTTGGTGCCGCCAAAGCACAGGACATCCACGCCCGCCTGCCAGGTGATCTCCCGCGGGGCGACCCCCAGGGTGGCGACGGCGTTGGCGAAGCGGGCGCCATCCATGTGGAATCCGTGCTTCTTGGCCATGGCGCCGATCGCCCGCACCTCGGCCGGGGTGTACACGGTGCCCACCTCGGTGCTCTGGGTGATGCTCACGATGTGGGGCTTGGGGTAGTGGATGTCGGTGCGCCGGAGCACCGCCTCCTCGATCCCCTCCGGGCTCAACTTGCCGTGGGCGCCGGAGAGCAGGAGCAGCTTGGAGCCGTTGGCGAAGAACTCCGGGGCGCCGCATTCGTCCTTCTCGATGTGGGCGACATCATGACACAGCACGCTGTGGTAGCTCTGGCAGCAGTGGGCGAGGGACAGCGAGTTCGCCGCCGTGCCGTTAAAGACGAAGAACACCTCGCAGGGCGTCTCAAACAGCCGGCGGATCATGTCCGCGGCCCGCTGGGTCCAGGGGTCGTTGCCGTAGGCCGGCGCGTGGCCGCGGTTGGCCTCCTCCAGGGCGGCCCAGGCCTCGGGCGCGATGCCGGCATAGTTGTCGGAGGCGAAGTGACGGCGGACGGGGCTCGTGGCGTCGGGCGCCGCGGGCAGGACTCGGGAATTGGAACTCATGGACACAAAAAGGGGGGCGGAAGGCGTCCGGGCCGGCCGGGCTAGTCGGCATCCTCCGCGAGCTTGCGATAGAGGGTCGCCAGGCTGACATCCAGCAGGCGGGCGGCGGCCTCCTTGTCGCCATTCGTGAAGGCGATGGCGTGACGGAGGTAATTTTGCTCGTGGTCCCGCAGGTACTTCTTGAGCGTGACCACCTCGGCGGAGGACGGCGCCGTCGCCGGAGCGGCTGCCGTTCCGGTCGTGGCGGGCATGGCGGGCATGGCGGCGGGCGGTGGTCCCGGAGGCCTGCCGGGGATGACGGCAGCCCCCACCGGGGACGCCGATTCCGCCGCCTGGTGCTCCTCCTGTCCGTCGTCCGGCGGTGCGGACGCCTGCACCGGGGCAGGCAGGTCGGCCACGCGGATCAGCGCGGTGTCGGCCAGGATGGAGGCCCGCTCGATGTAATTCGACAGTTCCCGGACATTGCCCGGCCACGGGTAGGCGGTCAGGGCGGCCATGGCGCGCCGGGTCACGCGGAAGGCCTGCCCGGTGCGCAGATGCACCCGGTCCTTGAGGAAGTGGGCGACCAGCATCGGGATGTCATCGGACCGCTCCCGCAGCGGGGGCAGGGCGATGGGCACCACGTTGAGCCGGTAGTACAGGTCTTCCCGGAATCGGCCATCCTTCACCAGGTACTCCAGGTGTTCGTTGGTCGCGGCGATCACCCGGACATCCACCGTGGCCGAGCTGTTGTCGCCGACGCGCCGGATCTCCTTGTCCTGGAGCACCCGCAGCAGGCGGCTCTGGAGCTGCGGCGGCATGGTGCCGATCTCGTCGAGAAACAGCGTGCCACCGTCGGCCTCCTGGAACAGGCCCAGCTTGTCTGCCACGGCGCCCGTGAAGGCGCCCTTGCGGTGTCCGAAGAGTTCGGATTCCAGCAGGTTCTCCGGCAGCGCCGAGCAGTTGAGGGGGATGAAGGGCGCCGAGGCGCGGCGCGAGTTGTAGTGGAGCGCCCGGGCGACCAGTTCCTTGCCGGTGCCGCTCTCGCCCAGAATCAGGACCGTGGTCGGCGTGTCCGCAACCTTCTCCACCAGCCGGAAGATCTCCTGCATGCGGGCGCTGGCGCCGATGATCTGCGAGAACCGGTACTGGCGCCGCAGCTCCTTGCGCAGCTCGGTGTTTTCGGCCACGGCAGCGGTGTAGCTGAGGGCCCGCCGGACACAGAGCTTGAGGTCGTCCAGGTTGAAGGGCTTCCGCAGGAAGTCGAAGGCGCCCAGCTTCATGGCGTCCACCGCATTCTCCACGGTGCCGAAGCCGCTGATGACAATCACCGAAGGCGGCGGCGACATCTCGCGGACCTTGCGCAGGATGTCCAGGCCGTGCGGACGGGTCTTGTCGAGGTACAGGTCGGTGATGACCAGTTCCGGCCGATGGGTGGTCAGGGCCTCCATCACCCCGTTGTAGCTGGTGAACGGGAACACCTCGTGGCCATCGGCCCGCAACACCTCGGCGACCATCTGGACCATGGTCAGTTCGTCGTCCACGAGAATGATCGTCGCCACGCCGGCAGGTTACGGAGCGGTGGGCGCAGTCCAAGCCCGAAGGCGCGGGTGGTCCTCCGGGGATGCGGGAGCTCCGGACGGCCGGTTTCTTGCCGGTGGCGGGCCGGCGAGAACTGCGGCACGCTGTCGCGGTGCAGGATATCGTCGCCATTGTCGGTCGCCCCAATGTGGGCAAGTCCGCCCTGTTCAACCGGCTGGTTGGACGCCGCATCGCGATCGTGCACGACCAGCCCGGGGTGACCCGGGACCGGGTGATGGCCGGGGCGGAGTGGCGGGGACGTCCGTTCACCCTGATGGATACCGGAGGCATCGGACTGCTCCGCGGCGAGCGCGCCGAGGATGTCATCACGGCCGCCGCCTTCGACCAGGTGCAGATGGCCCTGGAGTCGGCCCGCGTGATCCTGCTGGTGGTGAACGTGCAGGAGGGGGTGGTGCCGCTCGATCTGGAGGTGGCCCGCCGCCTTCGCGGCGCGGGAAAGCCCGTGGTGGTGGTGGCCAACAAGGCGGACAACGAGGCTGCTGGCGAGGCCGCAGCGGAATTCGCCCGGCTCGGGTTTGGGACCATCCTGCCGGTCAGCGCGATCCACAGCCGTGGCATCGAGGACCTGGTGGAGGAGGTCATGAAACACCTGCCGGTGCTTCCCGAAACGGCGGCCGGACCGGACACCGCGGCGGCGGATGCGGCGGATGTCCCCGCGGCCGACGCCTCTCCGCGGCCCGGCGCCCTGACGCCGCGGGATCGTCCGCTCCGGCTGGCGATCGTCGGGCGTCCCAACGTGGGGAAATCCTCGATCATCAATGCGCTCACCGGGTCCCAGCGCGTGATTGTCAGCCCGGTACCGGGCACCACCCGCGACGCCGTGGACGTGCCGTTCGAGGTGGTCACCGAGGGCCGGCGGGAGTCCTATGTGCTCATTGACACCGCGGGTCTGCGCAAGGC
>JAFLEG010000020.1 GCA_017302195.1 Verrucomicrobiota bacterium | reverse complement strand
GACCAGGGGCGCAACGCGGTGCTCAAAGAGCTGGGTGGGTGGGGCAGGCTGGGGGTTGGAACTCGTGCCACTGCTGCAGCACTGCACGTGCTCTGCCCTCCTGCTACGTCCCACCAGCAGCATGCCGCGCCTCAGGCTGTGTGTTGGGCAGGAATCATCCGCTTTGCAGCATGCACGCTGTGACGACCGGTGGCTGCTGTGCTTGCAGGGAGCGTGTGCTATATCGAGCTGAAGCACTTCAAGAGCCGCGAGGGGCGCATGAGCACGCTGGCCTGGTCCTTTGCGCCGCTGGAGAAAGTTGTGGACTTTGGCCCCGTGGCCAACCGGGTGAGCTGCCGGTGCATGACCACCAGGGCGTTGGCGCGGAGGCGTTCGAGCGTCTCGGCGGTGACCTCCGGCGTGACGCCTGGATGCCCGTCTCGATCGCCGCCCACCCAGGATCCGAACCGCAGCCCCGGACGCACCGCGGGATTCCGGAGGATCCCGGAATTCCAGCCGACCATCTGCCAGGCCTCCACCAGACGCCGGTCGAGCTCCGGCAGCACTTCCGGGAAGACGTCCCGGAGGTAGTTCAGCACGTTGCGCCGTTCGTCGGCCACCGACGGCTTCTCCAGAAGGATCTCCCCGGTCCGCCAAAGCCGTTCCAGGGCAGCCCGGCATTCGGACCGCCAGCGTTCCCGGGCCGCGCCCGCCAAAAGCCGGCCCGACCGGGACTCCAGCAGCCGCATCAGCTCGCGGTGCTGCTCGAGCACCGACAGTCGCTTGGCCTCGGTGGGATGCGCCGTCAGCACCGGCTCCACCTCGACCTCGCCCAACACCGACACCATTTCGGCCTCGGTCGCCCCCTGGCGCGAGCAGTCGCCGAGCTGATCCCCCCACAGCCCCCGTTCCGCGCAGGCCCCCTCGGTGGCCTCCCGCAGCCGCCGCATGTCGGCGGCGGCCAATTCCTCGACCAGATTAAGCAGTTGAAATGCCACCGCGTAGGCCAGTCCCAGTCGTGCGGGTGGTTCCCCCGGGTCACCCCCTGGCAGCGCCCCGTTCCATGGCAGCCAGCGGGCCAGCTCGGTTTCGCCCAGTTCCCGGAGGACTTCCGCCAGCAGCCCGGTCAACTGGCGCACATCGTCCTCAATCTGGTCAAAGCCGAGGGCGACGTAATCCGGGGTGGCGGTGTGACGTGACGGCAGGGGTGGAGTGTTCACGGGGAGTGACAGCCTACGGGTCCGGAGGCCGCCCCAAAGACGGCGGAGCCCGCGGAATGTCAACGCAAAGCACCCGGAGCGGGCTGAGTAGAGGAGCCGCTCCCGTTTCGCCCTCCCCGGCCGCCCGGCTACCCGGCGGCTTCGGCAATCTCTTCGGCCGGGTAGGTCCAGATCTCCGCCAAGGTCGGATGATAGTGGGGGAGTGCCGCAAGCTGGCCTGCAGTGAGGCGGGCGGCCATGGCCACCATGATTTCATGGATCAGCTCCCCGCCCTGCGGACCCACACACGCGCCGCCCAGGATCTCCCCCGTCCGCCGCCGCGCGATGAGCTTCACGAATCCGTGGCGTGCCCCGAGGATCATGGACTTGCCGTGGTCGTTGAACGGATAGGACGCCGTCAGCACGTCCTCACCAGCCTCCCGGGCCGCAATCTCGCCCCAGCCGACCGTCGCCACCTGGGGTTCGGT
This sequence comes from Verrucomicrobiota bacterium, assembly GCA_017302195.1. Lineage (GTDB taxonomy): Bacteria > Verrucomicrobiota > Verrucomicrobiia > Limisphaerales > UBA9464 > UBA9464. The sequence goes on along the minus strand of JAFLEG010000020.1, from coordinate 14,855 downwards.
GAACACCACGCTGAGCAGCAGCCGGTGGTCGAGCGAACGCGAGTCCCCCAGGATGTTCCGGGCGGCAGTCTCCCCCTGTTGAATGGCCACATGCACGATCTCATGGGGACCGCAGCAATCGCCGGCGGCATAGATGTGGGAAGCCGAGGTCTGCTGCCGGGCATTGGTCCGGATGAGTCCCGAGGCGTCGAGCGCCACACCGGCGGCCTCCAGGTTCAGGTCGGTGAGGGGGCGCCGGCCGAGCGCATGAAACACCGCCTCGGCGGAAACGGTCCGTGTCTGGCCGCCGTGCTCCAAGCGGACACACACGCTGCCATCCCCGCGCCGAACCTCCTGCAGATGGGTGCCGGTCAGGATCGTCATCCCCTCCTCCCGCAGCGCCGCCGCGAGTTCGTCCGCCACATCGGGATCCACCCCGCGCAGCAACCGGGCACTGCGCTGGACCAGGATCACCTCAGTCCCCAGCCGGGCAAAAAACTGGGCAAACTCCAGCGCCACCGCGCCGCCGCCCAGCATCACCAGGGAGGCCGGGAAGCGCTCCAGTCGGAGGGCGGTGTCGCTGTCCAGATACCCGGAGTCCACCAGACCGGGCACCGGTGGCGGAGAAGCGATGGCGGATCCGGTGGCGATGACGAACTGGCGCGCCCGGACACGGCCGCGACCCGCGATCTCCACCGCGTGTGGATCCACAAACTGCGCCCGACCCCGGATCAGTTCCCAGGGCCCTTCCTCCAATTGCCGGCGCCGGTACCCGGCAAAGTCGGCGATCAGGGCGTCCTTGCGGGCCATCAACTGGCGCGGATCCACCGAAACCTCGCCCGCCGCAATCCCCCAGTCCGCCGCCTCCCGGAATCCCTGTCGCAACGCCGCGGCATGCAGCAGCGCCTTGGTCGGCATGCAGCCGCGCAGGATGCACAGCCCGCCCAGTTCATGGCCTCCCTCGACCACGGCCACCCGCGCCGCGCCGGCGGCCAGCGTCCGTGCCGCCGCAAAACCGGCGCTCCCGCCTCCAATCACCACCGCATCAAAGTCAAAAGCAGCCACCGGCCAATCTTCGGGGGATCCCCGGGGAAATCCAAGACCTGCACCGGGAGAATCCCGAAACTTTCGGACCACCCCGCGAGTATCCTTCAGGAATGAAGACCGTAACGGCCACCGTGGACCTGCTGGCAGACATGACTTCCAGTCTGGCTGCGCCGCGTACGAAATGGACCCTCCGGGACCCGCGCCTCACCGGTGATGCCGGGAACAAGCCGGTCATCCCGAACGGCATCCCCAGCCGATCACGGAGCCTCCCTCAGGAACCCGGTCCGGCTGACTGCAGCGTGCCCGCCCCGCAGTGGGCGCCGTAACCTGCCCCAGCCCACCGATCACCCGGCGCGTGTGTTGAACGCGCATTGCATCCCCTGCACGCCGACACCGCATCTTCCGCCCGCCCGCAAGGCAACAGGACCGGTGCCCGGTGCAGATCAATTGGCCGCCACCGGCTTGCCAGCGGGGTTTGCAGCCCACGTCAAGGCCTCCTGAACTATGGACGGAGTCAACACACCTGGCAGAGCCCGGGGCGGCAGGGCGAGATCGGCGGGATACACCAGCACCAAGGGTACTCCGACCCGCTTGAAGCGCTTCAATTCAGCGGTGATAGCGGGATCGTCTAGGGTGTAGTCGCCGCGCAGCGTGACGGCATTGATCGCCCGAAGTTGCTCCCTGACTTCAGGAATTTCGATGGCTACCTTCTCATTCACGATGCAGGTGAAGCAGTACTTGGCGGTGAAGTCCACCAGTACCGGATGACCAGCACGGCGCGCCTCTTCCACCGCGGCGGGCGACCAGGGCATCCAGGCGATCCCGCCGCGGCGGGTGGCGGGTGAGGGAGCTGAGGTCACGTCCACGTCCGGAGAGCGCCAGTGAAGCTCACCTTCGAGGATCACTCCCACGCCCACCGCCAGCGCCGCGATGATGCCCGCCCAGGCCGGTCCGCGACGGCCCTGTCCGAGTTGAATGGACCGCCCGTAGAGCCAGGCGGCAAACGCCACCAGCAGGAGGAACATGCCCATCCAAAACACGCCCTCCGGGCCAAAGTGGTCCGGAGCGAGCGTGAGCAGCCACAACGCGGTCGCCAGCATGGGAAACCCCATGAGCATCTTGAAGGTGATCATCCAGTTGCCGGGCTTGGGCAGAAACCGCAGCCAGGAGGGCTCGATCGAGAGCAGCAGATACGGCGCCGCCAACCCGAGACCCGCGGTCAGGAACATCAGCAGCAGCACCAGGGGCGGCTGGCTGAAGGCGAAGCCCAGCGCCACTCCGAGAAAGGGCGCAGTGCACGGGGTGGCCAGAACCGTGGTGAACACCCCGTTGAAGAAGGCCCCTGCAGTGCCGCCCCGGGAAGCCAGACCCGCCGCCGTTCCCTGCGCTCCGGCTCCCAGGGTCACCTCAAAAACCCCGAAGAGATTCAGGGCGACCAGGGTGACCAGGGTGGTGATGACCACCACGAACACGGGATTCTGGAATTGCATGCCCCAGCTCGCCGAACGACCGGCGCCCTGGAGTCCGATGACCACGATGGCCAGGACCAGAAACGAGCTGAGGACGCCTGCGGTGTACACCAGGCCGAGGATCCGCACCCGACCGGGCGCCTCCCGGCTCTGCTTCACAAATCCGAGAATCTTCAGGGCGATGACCGGGAGGACGCAGGGCATGATGTTTAGGATCAGGCCGCCCAGGAACGCCAGCCCCAGCATCCAGGCCAGCGGACGCCCTCCGGAGGCCTCGGACACCGGATCCCCGTCCGCCGACGCCAGGGCGGGATCTCCGGGGTCCCCGGAGGCAATGGGCACGGCGACGTCCACGCTCCGACCGCCCGCATAGGCCAGCAGGCCGGAGATCCCGACCGGCCACTCCTCCCCCATCTTGGTGACCTTGATCCGGACCGCGGCCATGCCGGGACGAGACGCATTGGAACCGGTCTCGGTCGCCAGCTCAAAGCCGCTCTGCTCATAGGGAAGGAACGTCTGAAACCCGGTGGCGGCAGTCGTGGGAATCGAGAGATTCAGGAACCGTTCATCCCCCTCCGCCGGCCCTGCCCAGGTGGCTCGCAATACAATCGTCGGATCGGGCCGCGGCAGCGACGCCACCGCGGATTCAATGGCCCGGACCTCCGGAGAAGCCACACGGGCCGCCGCGACACTCAGGGTCCCGGTGGCGGTGGCCTTGCCCGGCACGCACTCCTTGTCGCATTCCAGCCAGGTCACCCGGGCGGACAGGGCCAGCGGACCCGGCCCCACCCCGGCCCCCACCATGAGACGCACCGGCAGCAGCACCCGCCCCTCATAGACATAGGTCGTCATCCCCGCCTCCTGATGGATCTGTGGCGGGGGCCAGGAGAGTTCGCTGGCCGTGACCCCGTCGGGAAGGGTCCACTGCACCTTGGTGCGCTGGCCGGAGTCACCCGGATTCCGCCAATAGGTATGCCAGCCCTTAGGCGGGGTCAGTTCAATCGCCGCCTGGACCGTGGAACCGGCGGGAACTTCCGTGGAATCCAGCAGCAGGCGCACCGTCGCCTTGCCCTGCGCCCACCCCGTCAGGAGGAACGCGCATTGCACCACCGCCAAGAGCAGAGACCCACGCACCTTCATGAGAGGCAGAATCGCCGCCCGCATTCCCGGCGCAACACCAATGACCGGAGGCCGCCCTGCCCTCTTCCACAGGTAGGAGCCGACGCGAGGAGGCTGCCACTCCACTGACGCGGAGAATTTCCCCATCCACCCGGCGACAGCCGCACGAAGCTGGGCAGAAAGTCAAAGCCTCGCGACCTGACCTCCTGCCCCAGGTCCGCCTCAGCCGTATCCATGCAGACGATTTTCTGGGGAGCGCACGCGCCTGGCGTGCTGGCCAACCTGACTGCATCGTTACGGCTCAGCGCGCCTCGGCCAGCGGCGGTCCCAGCTTGTGGAAGGTGCCGATCACCTCAGACCGCAACTCCGATCCGTCTGCCGCCTTGATGGAGTAACGCACGCTGTACTGATCGGCCGGCTCGAGACCGTCCACCAGCAGTCGGAGCGACCGGCCATCGGGGGACAACTGGGCCGCCTTGACCGTGAGCTTGTCGTGCTTCTGCGCACCCGGTTCCTTGACCGACAGCTCGGGCGAGCCATAGCCGCCGCTGTAGCGGTAGTTCCAGATCTCGACCGCGTAGTTCTCCGGGTCTTCGGCGGCGGCGCGATCCAGCGGACTCGCGAAGGCCAGCTCGATGCCATTGGACGCCCCGTGGGCCTTGACGGGCATGTGCACCGGCTTGCCGGTGTAGCGCACCCGGTAGAGGCCGCCGTCCCGCGTGGCGGCATTCTGCCATCCCTTGAGGCCCGCCACGTACAACTGGCCATCCTTGGGATGAAACCGTCCCCGCATGATGCCGGAGGCAAACTTGAGTCCGAACGGCACCACGGAAGCCTGATCCACGCCGTCCACGCGGTCCATGAGCACCCCGTAGAGCAGGCACTTGCCGTAGCTCATGAACAGCGGCGCTCCCTTCCAGGGCCCCCACTGGTCGCTGGTCACAAAGACCTGGCCGCCGCTGGAATTGTCCCAGCGCATGGGCAGCCAGCAGATCGGCTCGTCGTAATGGTCGGGAATGGGCATGGCGGGATCCCATCCCTTCAACTGATGGGCCTTGCGGAAGGCCGGGTCGCTGGGATTGCCCCGCAGGACCGCACCGTTGGTGGACACCAGCGCCAGTTCGCGCTGCGCCGCCGGCACCATGCCCAGGAAGGCCCCAGGCTTCACCAGGCTCAGCTTGGAGGACGGCATCCAGTGTCCCTGATTGTCCCCCACCAGCACGGTGTCATCCGGACCGACGGTCATCCCGTTCGGCGCGCGGAGGCCGGTGGCGAAGATCTCCAGGGTTTTCCCGTCGGGGGACACCTTGAGCATGGTGCCCTGATGCGGCGAGGTGACGCTGGGCTCCCACGGGGCGCCCTTGCAGTAGTAGAAATTCCCCCGGGAGTCGGTGTGCAGATCGAGGACGAATTCGTGGTAGTTCGGTGTGACCACCGTGTCGTTGTTGAAGTTCTCGTAGGCATCGGCCTCCCCGTCCCCGTTCAGGTCCTTGAGACGCGTGATCTGATCGCGCCCCGCCACGTAGATTTCACCGTTCTGAACCTTCACCCCAAGGGGCTGGAACAGGCCGGTGGCAAAGCGCTTCCAGGTCAGCTTGCCGGCAGGATCATCCAGGCCGGACACGATCCACACGTCCCCGTGAAACATGGCCACCACGGCGCGGCCGTCCGGCAGGAAGTCAAAGCCGCCGATGAAGGTCCGGGTGCGGTACGGATTGGGGAACGGCTCGGTCAGGGTGTCCACCACGTACGGGCCGTCTTCGGCACCCCGCTTGAGTTCCGTCACCACCGTCTCGACCCAGCGGGCGGGGCCGCCCCAGGTCAGCGGCTTCAGATCCTCCGGCTTCAGCGCGATGAGCGCGGCATTTTTGGGATTCTCGCTCCGCGCAAAGGTCAGCGTGAAGGGCCTGTCCGCAGGCACCCGGGCCATGCGCAGGGTCAGGGTGCCCTCGCGGACCTGCAGCGATGAACCCGGAGGCACCGAAAAGCCGGCCACGGTCAGGGTGCTCCCGTCCTTCAGCGGTAAGCTGCTGAGAAACGGGTCGCCGGGCGCGATGTCGGCCGCCTCCTGGGACAACCCTTCGGCCAGGAGCAATCCGACGTCCGAGGCGTCGTTCAGGAACTGAAAGGTCCGGGTAAACGCGCCCCCCGAGGCCTCCACCCGGTAGCCCGGGAGTTCCAGCACGGACGCGGCACCGACCGTGTATTGCAGCACCACCTGATCGCCGTTCAGAAACAGCCCCTGATAGTGCGCCCAGTCCCTGGGCATCGGTCCCTGATGATCCTTGCGCGGGTCGGAGAAACCGCCTCCCGGCCCGCTCCAACCCGGCCCCTGGCCGGTGCTCAACACCAGATTGGTCCCCTTCACCGACGGCGGCGGCGGCCATTCGATCTTGGTCAGCGTGTTGCCAAATTCCAGGAACGGCCCGGACCACGCCGCGGCCACACGCAGCGTGTCGAGGTCATAGACCAGGTAGTTCTTCCGGTCGGCGCCCACGGTGACGGCAAGCCCCTTCATCGCCGCAGGACGGTCCTTGGCGAGCATGATGGTGCCAGACCAGAAGGGCCCGCGGATGGGTTCCGGTTCCGGGACGGGCGGAGTCTGCTGTGCGAGGCCGGCGGACAAGGCGAGGGCCGCAGTGACGCAGGTTAGGGATCGTTTCCAGAAGGGGGGCATCCAGTGCATCAGAAGAAATGGTGACGTGAAACCTGGGGACGATGTTCGAGCGCACCGCCAACGACAAGCCGCATGCGTGGCCAGGGATTGGGTGATTTGTGGTGGGGTGAACCTCCGTGTGAGCAGTGCTCGTGTGGAGGCACCACCACGACCTCCGCGGTGGCGCGCGCAGCAAGGCACGGCACCCGGCAATCCGCAGTCCGGATAAAATCTCGGGTCTTCCATCAAAAACCTTGGCACGGACCGACGGACCGGAGCTAAGCTCCCCATCCCTCTCCGATTTCGGGGAGCGCGGAAGGTCCAGCGTTGTGGCTCCAACCCGCCACCGCCCGTGTCCGGCGATTCATCGCCCCTCTGCGCGGAAACCGGGGGGGCACTTGTCATCACATGCGTCCAGGTCTCCCACATCTTGCGGGAGCGGCAGGCATTGCCCTGCTGCTCGTGTTTCCCGTCCTCCACATCGCGTTGGTGATCGTCAACCTCGCGGTCCATCTGGCGGTGCTGGGATTGCAATTGGCGACCTCCTGCCTGGGACGCCGCCCCCTCCGCCGGATTCCCGCCCCTGCGCAGGAGCCATTCGTCACCCTCCTGGTGCCCGCACACAACGAACCGCCGGAGGTGCTCGGCGCGACCCTGCGTTCGCTGCAGGACCTCGACTGGGACCGCTTTGAGGTGGTGGTGGTGGACAACAACACCCGCGACGCGGCGGTGTGGAGGCCGGTGGAGGCCCTCTGTCAGACGCTCGGGCCGCGCTTCCGGTTTCTCCATGTCGAGGGACTTGAGGGCGCCAAGGCCGGGGCACTCAACTGGGTCCGCCCGCAGTTGGATCCCCGGACGGAATTCGTGCTCGTCGTGGACGCCGACTATCTGGTGAAGCCCTCGGCACTCCGGCGGGGCATCCGCTACTTCTCCGAACCGCAGATCGGGCTCGTCCAGTTCCCGCAGGAATACCGCAACATCGGCCCGGCAAACGTCGGGCTGGCGCTCGACTTCAAGCATTTCTTCGCCGGCTACATGAACATGGCCAACCACCTGGGCTGTGTGCCCTCGACGGGGACGCTGAGCCTGATCCGCCTGGAGGCCCTGGATGCCGTCGGCGGATTCCACACCGACGTGGTCACGGAGGATGCGGATCTCGGTCTCCGCCTCAACCTGCGCGGGTTTCGCTCGGTGTACGCGCCCGAGGTGGTCGGGCACGGGCTGATCCCGCACGACCTGGAGAGCCTCAAGAAGCAGCGGTGGCGGTGGGCGTTCGGCAACGCGCAGATTCTCAAGCTCAACTGGCGGCGCCTGCTGTGGGAGGGCGATCTCAGCTTCCGCCAGCGGCTGGGCTACCTGGTCCATCTGACCGCCTGGTTCAATTTCAACCTGGTGCCCAGACTGACCCTCATCCTCATGGCGCCCCTGGCCTGGTGGAACCGGATGCATCCCCTGCAGCCCTATCTGGTCGTCCTGTCCGGCTTCACGCTGCTGACGTTCCTGGTGCTCCGTTTTGGCACGCTGTACTACAGCCTCCGGCGCGAGGGGCACGGGGTCCGGGAGATCGCGCTCGCATTCCTGAGCCACTGGAGCCTCGACTGCCTGCTGGGTTTCAGTTGGGTGCGGTGTCTGGCGGACCATCGGGCGCCGTTTGTCCGGACCAACAAGTTCCTCCGGGGAGCGGTTCCCGGCATTCTCCGCCTCACGCTGGTGGAGGCGGCAACCGGACTCGCCCTGCTCGCGGCCTGCGCGGTGCTGACCGTCACGGACTTCATCATCGGTCCGGTGGCCGCCCTGATGATCGGCGGCGGACGCTTCCTCGTGTACTGGCTCTGGTGGCAGTCCAAGACCACCTGGCGGATCACCGAGGCCCTCGGTCGCCGGGCTGAGGACGATCTGCAGCAGGCCCTGGACGCAACGGAACCGGAGCCCGATGAGCCGGAACGGATGGTCCCCGCCTGATGCCGGGACCCTGGCGTGAACTCGGTCCTATCCGCGTGGTTCCGTCAGTTCCATCTGACCCCGGAAGAACTGCGCCAGCCGCGTGGTCGTGCGGCCGGTGCGCAGGTCCTTGATGCGGGACCCGATGCCCAGGTCGTAGCGCCGGATCACACTCGCGGCGTCCGGCCCGCCGGACCCCTTTCCGATCCGTGAGTGCAGCAGGCGCGTCGCCATGGCCAGCGCCTCGGTCCGCGTGCCCGGCATCCAGAGATCCATCGAGGTGACAGACGCTTCGTGGAAGGCCGTCACCCGCCAGGGGGCTGACTCAATGAGGTGCCCGGGTTTCTCCGTGCGCGCGGTGATGCGAATCCCCGCCCGGGCGCCGAATCCCGCCGGGGGATCCGGCAGCACCGGGAACACCTCCACGCGCACCAGCGCCGAATCCTCCTGCGTCTGCTCGCGTCCGGTGCGGGCATTCTTCACCCGCGTCCGCTGGTGGAACTCGTGCAATCCCGCCTCTCCCGCCATCAGGGCCAGGGCTCCGAGGCCGGCCACCTGGAGCACGGCCACCGCTGCGGACGCCTCCTGCCGCTCCGCAACCACGGCGGCCTGAAAGTTCCGGCGGCGGGCCAGTCCGCAATAGGCGCCCACCAGCGACTCCACCGGTCTCAGGGACGAGCCCCGGGCCTGAACCTGGGTGATCTCCACCCAGGCATCCGCCAGTTCTCCGGCATCCGGATGGGCCAGGATGAACTCCAACTGCCCGATCTCGGTGGCCAATTCGGCGACCCGTTCCCGGAAGGCGGCGGCCGATTCCCGGGACGGATCGGACGCCTGCCGCCCCAGTCGCTCCACGGCCTCGCGCAGGCGGTCCCGCCGCGTCAGGAACTGTTCCAGGCGATGCAATTCATCGAACGTGGCGTCGCGCCGGGCCGCATCCTGGTAGAACCCCGGCTCGGCAGTCCGCGCCACCAGCTCGGACTTCCGTTCCGGCGACGCCCGGGCCGCCGTCTCCAGCGAGGCCAGACGCTCCTGCAAACGATCCCAGGAAGGCGGCGGGGCGGCGACTCGTCCGGCGGACGGCGCGTGATTCGCCTCCGATGCCGCCCCCTGAACCATCCGCACCAGGACGTCGTCGCCCCGGACCCCCAGATGCACCACGCTGCGCGGACCGGCGTGTCCGGTGGCGATGGCGCGGGCCAGCGGCAGCAGCACCAGGGTCTCCACCGTGCGCTTGAGCGGACGCGCGCCAAAGTGCGGGGAGTAGCCGCGCTTCACCAGCAGCCCGATGAGCTGCGGATCCACATCAAGTGTGAGCCCGCGGCGCACGATCCCGCTGCGCTGGAGCACCAGATCCAGCTCCCGCCTTGCAATGCGCTCGGCGGTTTCCAGCGACAGGGGCAGAAAATGGACGATGCGGTCCAGCCGGTTGAGGAACTCCGGACGGAAGAAGCGGGAGAGTTCCCGGAAGGTGCGGTCACGGTCGGCGCCCGGCGGGGGATCGGTCCGGCCGAATGCCAGCGGCGCGGCCGGGGCTGCGGCACCGATGTTGGAGGTCAGGATGACGATGCTCCGCCGAAAATCCACCAGGCGGCCCCGGCCGTCCGTGAGGCGCCCGGCATCGAAGAGCTGCAGGCAGAGATCAAAGACGTTCAGATGGGATTTCTCGATCTCATCGAGCAGTACCACGGAGAAGGGGCGCTGCTGGACGGCATCGGTGAGCAGGCCGTTCTCCCCGCGTCCGCCGATCAGCCGGGTGAAGGCGTCGGGACTCGCAAACTCGCTCATGTCGAAGCGCAGCAGGCGTCCCGCCTCGCCGAAGATGAATTCGGCCAGCGCCCGGGCGAGCTCGGTCTTGCCCACGCCCGTCGGCCCCACGAAGAGCAGCACGCCGAACGGCTTGTTCGGATCGGTCAGCCCGGACTTGATCAGGGTGACCACATCCACCACGGCGGCCACCGCCTCCGGCTGTCCGACGATGCGCTGCTCAAAAAAGCCGTTGAGGGCGGCGAGATCCAGCGGACGGCCATCGTCCAGCAGCTCCACCGGAATGCCCGTGGACGACGAGAGCACGGACAGGACATCGCGGGGCACGGGGATGCGTCCGGCATCCTTCACGGAGGCCAGCACGGAGCGCAGCAGCGTGGCGGCGCCCCCGGGACGGGCCAGATGCCCGAGGAAGGCTGCGCTCGTTTCCTCGACCGCCCGGAGCACGTCGTCGCCCAGCCCGGGACACTCCGCCGCGCGCAGGTCCTCCAGCACCCCGCGGGTCTCCTCCACCGAAGACTCCTCGACCAGCATGCGGTCGAAGAGCCTCTGCAGCGCCAACTGCCCGCCCAGCCCGCGCTCAAACTCCTCGGGCGTGCTCTCGCCGAGGATGGTGACACTGCCATCCTCCAGGTAGGGCGCGAGCGCCGACGCGACGTTGGAGTCCGATCCCGACCAGCGTCCCGCGGTCGAGAGATCCGCCAGATTCGGCACGTAGAGCAGCACCCTGCGGGGACGGCGCACCGCGCGGACCAGATCCCGGACCTTGGTCTCCCATTCCCCGGAGTATCGGGTGCCGGCCATGAAGTCCGTCGGGGACATGCGGACCACCCGCCATTCCCCGTTCAGGGGAAGCGCCAACTGGCGCACCAGTTCATGCACCAGGGAGCTCTTGCCCACGCCGGACTTGCCCAGCAGGGCCAGGGACCGAACCCGGTCGCCCCGGAACCGCTCCAGCAGCACCGCCACCGGTCCCGACACCCGGTAGGCTGCCGGAAGCGCCCCGGCGACCGCGGCGGCCGTCAGATCGGTCCCGAACCGGGAAAGTTCGGCCGGGTTGACCTGGGTCTGTGTCCGCGATTGGAGGAACTCCAGCAGCACCGGCACGCGATCTCCCAGCCGCCGGACGACGCCTTCGGCCTGGCTGAGCAGGGCCACATCGGACGGAAGCGCCCGGGCCGCCTCCTCGGGATGCTCCGAGAGGGCGCGGTCCACCAGGGACGCGCAGAGAAGCTCCACATCGGAATCGTCGTCACGGATCATCGCCGTCAGCAGCGGGGCGCATGCCGCAACGAGATCCGTCTCACCGACCGCCATGGCGGCCGCGTGACGGACCTGCCATTCGCCATCGGAACGCAGGAGACCGAGATGGACGTCGAGCAGGTCCCTCCGGCCTGTGGTGGCCCGGACTGCCGCGGTCCGGACCGGCTCCTCTGCGTCCTTCAGCAGTCGCGTGAAGGCCGCAGTGGCGGTCTCGGCGGGCAACAGCGTCAGCAGAGCACAAAGCCCGGTGCGCACCGCCGCATCAGGATCCCCCACCAGGGCCAGGAGGGTGGGACCCAGGACCGGATCCCAGCAGGCCTGGCAGGCCCCCAGCGCGGCGAGCCGGAGCGGCACCTGGGGCGCCCGGAGCAGCGACTCCAGCAATGGGCCCCCCGCCCGATGCTCGATGAGCGCCGCGGTCAGCAGACCGATGCGCTCCGCGGTGTTCTCAAACGTCCCGCGACGGAGCCCCTCGATCAGATTGCGAATGTCGTCGTTCATGCCGGGCCGGCGGACGGTAGTCCCTCCGCGCTCGGCAGTGAATGCTCGAAGTGCCCCATGCGCGCTGGGTCCATTCCGCGCTGCTGGACCAGCACCTGGAACCGGCGCCCCAGATGTTCCGGATGGGTCAGGGTCTGAAACTGCCGCACCCGCGCGGAATCCCAGGGTGCGAACTCCGCGCCGGACGCCAGGGTCGCCTCAAAGAGTTCCGTCAACCATCGCCGCTGCGAAACCCGGACGACGGTACGGAGTCCGACGGATTCCCCCGCGGCCGCGATGCGGCCGAACTCGACCGATGCCGTCAGGTCGCTGGCTCCGGGATCCGCAAGATCGTCCGCATGGACCCGATGGTCACGATAGCCGCGCAGCGTGCCGGCGGGATGCTCCGGCCGCAGCGGGGCGTCCTCCCCAAAGCCATAGTCGAGCGCCATCAGCACCCCCGCCCGCAGCGTCCCTGCGGCCGCCCGCCACCAGGCGTCCGCTGCCGGACAGACATCCACCGTGAAGCCGTCGGGCAGCACGGCCCTAAGCTCGGAAGGCAGTGCCGCGAGCCGCGCCAGGTCCGCGGCGGCGTCCGTGATCCTCGCCGGCGGCAACGGACGCCACACCAGTCCACCGTCCGCGTCGAAAGCCACCCCCAGTTCCTCCCAATTCCCCGATGGGCGCCGCCAGACCAGGCGATGCACCGGAAACGCATCGAGCAGTTCATTCGAGTAGAAGACCCCGCGGATGCCGCCGGTCTGCATCAGCAATGCGTCCAGAGCGGCCACCCAGTGCACCCGGTCCTTCCACCGCTCCAGCGTGGTCTGCTGCCAGGTCCGGCGGCGGGCGGAAGGTTCGACCAGCCAGAGGCGCAGCCGCGAAAACATCCCGGGCCGCCACCGCTGGAACCACGCGAGCAGGTCGGCGGCGAGGCGCCCGTCGTGGGCTCCAGCCTCCACCAGGTCCAGGGGATCATCGCCCCTTCCCTCCAGGAAGGACAGCCACCGTGCACATTCGAAGCCCAGCAAATCCCCCAGCAGCGGGCCCACGCTGACACTGGTCTGGAAATCCCCGGCACGACCCACCGTCCGCGCCTCCCGTTCGTAGTATCCAAGCCCTGGCGCATAAAGGGCCAGATCCATGAACCGCGCGAAGGGAATCACCCCGCCTTCCCGGGCGATGACCGCGGTCAGGAGTTCACGAAGCTCTGGAGACTCGCGGGTCACGTCCGGCACCTGCTCCGGACATTCACCATCCACGGTCCAACCTTCAACGTCCAACGTCCCCCGTTCCTTACCCGAGTGTCCGCCCCTTTGTGTCCTTCGTCCTTGGTGTGAGGCTCGTTCACCCCGGACGCTCTCGGCCGGCCAGGCCGCCGACAACCCGCGGATGCCCTGTACCGCGTCCATCGTTCAAAGACTCGTCCCCGGGGCCCTTTTCTCCCACCCTCCCGGCAGTGAAGCGGCTGGATCAGGAACTGGTGGACCGCGGGCTCTGCGAAAGCCGGGCCAAGGCGCAGCGCTCCATCATGGCCGGACAGGTCCGCATCAACGGACATCCGGCCGCCAAGCCGGGTGACCGGATCCGGGAGTCGGACCTGGTGGAATTGCTCGCCGGAGACCGCTACGTCAGCCGGGGCGGTCACAAGCTGGAGCATGCGCTGCAGCACTTCGGCCTGGATCCCTCGGGCCGCCTGGCCCTCGACATCGGGGCCAGCACCGGGGGGTTTACCGACTGCCTCCTGCAGCATGGGGCGGCCCGGGTGGTGGCGGTGGATGTCGGACAGGGCCAGCTCGCCTGGAAACTGCGGCAGGATCCGCGGGTGGTCGTCCTGGAGAAGACCAACGCCCGGCACCTGACCCGGGCTCAACTGCCTCCGGACCTGCAGCGCTTTGACCTGGTGGTGATGGACTGCTCGTTCATCTCCCTGCGGCAGGTGCTTCCACCGGTCGCGCCGCTGGTGACGTCCGGTGGCCGCGTGGTGGCGCTCGTGAAGCCGCAGTTTGAGGCCGGACGCGAGGAGGCGGACCGGGGCGCCGGGGTCATCTCGGATCCGGCGGTGCACGCCCGGGTGCTGTCCGAACTGGAAGCATTTGTCGCCCGGGAGCCGCTCGGATTAGTCTGGTCGGGCGTCACCGCCTCCCCCCTGCTGGGCCCCGCAGGCAACCGGGAGTTCCTGGCCCTGCTCACCGCCACGCCGTGAAACAATTTGCCTCCCGCATCCGCCGCGTCGGCGTCATCGCCAACCCCGAGAAGGAGGGCGCCGCCGAGATGTCCCGCCGGGTCGCGGCCGCGCTGCGGCGCGCCGGGCGAACCCCGTCCTGTGATGCGGAGACCGCCATCCTGCTGGGCGGGCGTGCCGGGGCTCCCCGTACGGTTTCCGACCTCGCCGCCACCACCGACCTGATCATCGTCCTGGGCGGGGACGGCACCATGCTGCGCGCCGCCCGCGAGGTCGCGGGCATGGCCACGCCGCTGCTGGGAATCAACCTGGGCAATCTGGGCTTTCTCACCGCGGTCTCCCCGGCCCAACTGGCCCCGGCATTGCGCCGCCTGTGGGAGGGCCGCTTCGAACTGGAGGAACGTTCCCTGCTCGAAGCCGAGGTGAGCACCGGCGGCTCGACGGCGTCCCTGCTGGCCCTGAACGACCTGGTCCTCGCCCGAGGCCAGACCTCGCGGCTCATCGAGCTGGGAGTGGAGGTCAACGGCGAGCTGCTCACCCGCTACCGGTGCGATGGACTCATCGCCAGCTCCCCGACCGGCTCCACCGCCTATTCACTGGCCGCTGGCGGCGCGATCGTGAGTCCCGATGCCGAGGTCCTGATGCTCACCCCGATCTGTCCGCACACCCTCAGCATCCGCCCGGTGGTCCTCAATCTGGCGGCGCGGGTGGATGTCACCCTGGTCAGCGACCGCCTCACCGCCTCCATCACCGCCGACGGCCAGCAGCAGCTTCATCTGGCCCCCGGCGACCGGGTCACCATCCGCCGCAGCCGGCGCACTGTCCGGCTCGTCCGGCTCGCCGGCGGCAGCTTCTTCGCGACGCTCCGCCACAAGTTCGGCTGGAGCGGGAGCAACACCTCAGCCGCAGCCATTCCATGGAATTCAGAGCACTGGCACCGCAGGGACGC
>JAFLEG010000002.1 GCA_017302195.1 Verrucomicrobiota bacterium | reverse complement strand
CGTCGAAGGAGAGGCCGGCCCACCCGATGTCATACCCGCGCGGCAGCGTCCTGGCGGCGACCTCCTGGATGGCCCGGATGGCGTCGCCGCTGCTGTAGCCCTCGGCCGGCGCCCCCTGGATGGTCGGCGCCGGATAGGCGTTGTAGCGGGTGATCTCGTTGAGGCCCTGCTTGGGCTTCAGCGTGACGAACGCCGAGTAGGGTACCATCTCGCCCTTCTCATTCCCCACGTACAGGTCGTTGAGATCCTTGGGCAGACGGCGGAACTTGGGATCGGCCTGGACGTACAGCTTGAAGAACTGTCCGAACTTGATGAAGCCCTGCTCGTAGGTGCTGCCGATCAGGATCGAGAGGTTGTCCATGGCCTTGCCGATGGAGACGCCCTTCTGCATCGCCGCCTGGTTGTCCACCACCAGCTCGAGCTGTGGGTAATTCGCGCTGAAGAAGGTGAACAGGCCGCGCAGTTCCGGCCGCTTTTCCAATGCCTCCATGAACTCGCGGTTGACCTGCTCGAGGCGCTCGTAGTTGCCGGTGGCAGTCTTGTCGAGCAGTCGGAGCGAGAAGCCGCCCGCCGCGCCGTAGCCGGGCACCGCCGGCGGCTCGTAGAACTCGAGGATCACCCCCGAGATCTTCTGACACCGCCGCTCCAGCTCGGCGATGATCTGGGCCGCGGTCAGCTTGCGTTGCGACCAGTTCTTCAGGTTGATGAGGCAGGTGCCGGCGTTGGAGCCGCGTCCCTCGGTCAGCACCTCGTAGCCGGCGAGGGAGGACACCGACTCCACCCCCTCGATCTCCCTCGCGATCTGCTGCAGCTCGGTGGACTTCGCAAAGGTGCGCTCCAGCGTCGAGCCCGGCGGGGTCTGGAGGATCGCGTAGATCATGCCCTGGTCCTCTGCCGGGATGAATCCGGCCGGCAGCCGGCTGCCGATCTGCTGGATCGCAACGAGGGCGATGGCGAGCCCGATGGCGGTCACCACCCACCGGCTGGCGATGCGCCGGAGCAGGCCGACGTAGGCGCCGGTCACCCGCTCAAACCAGCGGTTGAAGTGCCCAAGCACCCATCCGACCGGTCCCCGCGGACCGTGATGCGCCCCCGGCTTCTTGAGCAGCATGCCGCACAGCACCGGAGTCAGGGACAGCGCCATGACGCCGGAGAGCACGATGGACACCGCCATGGTGATGGAGAACTCCCGGTAGAACACCCCCACCGGGCCGCTCATGAAGGTCACCGGAACGAACACCGCAGTCATGACCAGCGTGATCGCGATCACCGCGCCGCCAATCTCGTGCATCACCAACTGGGTGGCCTTGTAGGGATGGTGGCCCGTCTCGTGCATCTTGGCGTGCACCGCCTCGACCACCACGATGGCGTTGTCCACCACGATGCCGATGGCCAGCACCAGGGCGAAGAGGGTGATGAGGTTGATGGCCACTCCAAACAGCTTCATCAGGAAGAACGTGCCGATCAGCGACACCGGAATGGCCAGGGCCGGGATCAGCGTGGACCGCAGGTCCCCGAGGAAGACGAACACCACCAGGGCCACCAGGACGAAGGCCTCGATCAGCGTGTGCAGTACCTTCTCAAAGGAGGCGTCGAGGAAGCTCGAGACGTCGTAGCTGATCTTGTAATCCATGCCCGACGGAAAGGACTTCTCCTTGAACTCCGCGAGCTTGGCCTTGACCTGCTTGATGACGTCGTGGGCGTTGCTGCCATAGCTCTGCTTGATGACAATCGCGGCCGACGGACTGCCGTCGAGGTCCGAGTAGAGGTCGTAGAACTCGCTGCCCAGCTCGACCTTGGCGACGTCCTTCAGGCGGAGCAGCTCGCCCTTGTCGGTGGCCCGCAGGATCACGTTCTCATACTGTTCCACATCGTTGAAGCGCCCGACATAGGTCAGCACGTATTCCAGGGACTGGGAGGTCTTGCTGTCCGCGCGCCCGAGGCGTCCCGGGGAGCCGATCACGCTCTGCTCGGCCAGCGCCTTCATGACCTCCTCGGTGGAGATGGTGTAGGCCCGCATGCGGTCCGGGTTCAGCCACACGCGCATGGCATACTGGCGGGTGCCCAGGATCTTGGCGGAACCCACGCCCGGGATGCGGCTCAGTTCGGGGATGAGATTGATGTACCCGTAGTTGAACAGGAACTGCATGTCCGCGTTCTTGTCCGTGGAATACAGGTTCACATACATCAGCATGTTGGGGGTGAGGTTGTTCACCACCACGCCCTCGCGCTGCACCAGAGGTGGCAGCCGGCTCATCACCTGGTTCACGCGGTTCATCACGTTCACCGTGGCCTGGTTGGGATCCGTCCCCATGTTGAACACCACCTGGATGGTGGCCTCCCCCGCGCTGGTGGCGTCGGAGGTCATGTACTTCATGTTGGGCACGCCGTTGATCGAGCGCTCCAGGGGGATCAGGCAGGACTCCTCGAGCACCTTGGCGCTCGCTCCCGGGTAATCGAGCGTCACCATCACGACCACCGGGGCGACGTCGGGGAACTGGGAGATGGGCATCGTGGCGATCGACAGCCCTCCCAGGAACAGGATCAGCAGCGAGATGACGATGGCCAGCGCGGGCCGCCGCAGGATTCGGGTGAACATGGTGGATTCCTCGGAAGGGCTTATTCCGCGCGCAGCTTGAGGTGCTGGAACGCCTTTTCGGGCTCCTCGAATTCGTACTCGGCCTTCTCGCCGCTGTGCGCCTGGCGCAGCCCCTCCACCACGATCTTGTCCTGCTCGGTGACGCCGCCGCTCACGATGAAGAGATCCTCCATCTCGTCGCTGATGTGGATGCGCTGCTGCGTCACCACGTCATTCGTGCCCACCACCAGGACGTAGTGATGATCCAGGACCTCGAAGGTCGCCTTCTGCGGCACCAGCACCGCGCCGGGCACCAGCTTCTTCATCCGGATGCTCCCGGTCTCCCCGTGGCGCAGCAGGCCGTCCGGATTGGGAAAGTCGGCACGAAACGGGATGGTGCCGGTCTCGCCGTTGAACTCCGCCTCGATGGCGTTGATCCGGCCGGGGTGGCTGAAGGTCTTTCCGTTGGCCATCACCAGGTCCACGGCCTTGCGGTCCTCCGGCTGGGGCTGGGAGGCGTACTCCAGGTAATCCGCCTCCGGCACGTTGAAATAGACCCACATCTCCCGGTTATCCGAGAGGGTGGTCAGCAGGTCGCCCTCGTCCACCAGGCTGCCATTGCGGACATGGAGGCGGTCCACCAGCCCGCCGAAGGGCGCCCGGATGTCGGTGAAGGCCAGGTGCGCCTGCGCCACGCTCACGTCGGCCTGGGCCTTCTCCAGCTTCGCCTTGATGATCGCCAGCTCGGTGTCGGACACCACCTTGGTGTCGGCCAGGCGCCGGGTGTTGTCGTATTCCACCTGCACCGCCTGGGCTTCGGCCTCGGCCCGCTTCAGCTCGGCCTGGTAGAGCCGTGGCATGATCTGGAACAGGGGGTCGCCCTCCTTCACCAACTGCCCCTCCGTGACCGTCACCGCCTCGAGGTACCCCCGCTCCAGGGCCCGCACCTCGATGTTCCGGGACGAGTGGATCCGGCACACGAAATCCCGGGTGACCACCGTGTCCTGCTTCAGCGGTCGGGACACCACCAGTTTTGATTTCTCCCCCTCATGCCCATGCTCCTGGGCCGTGTGGGGATCATGGCATCCGCCCAGAAGGAACGCGGCCGCCAGGCCTCCGCTGAGCCGTGTCGTCCATCCGATGGGTCCTCGCATCTTCATCCGTCCCCGACCCTAGGCGCACGCCCGCCCCGTTCGGTATCCCGTCCGCACGGGGATATTGGCCCCCTCCGCAGGGGAGGGGGAGGAGGCCGACGGAGTGTCCTCATCGGGATGGGCTCCCCGGTTCAGTTCAATGGAGGGATTCGATGATGGCGCCGGGTCAATCGCTCAGTTTCACGATGGCATTTTGGCAACGGCTACCCGAGTTTCAAACGTGCGCCGCGCCTGTCGCTGTAGGTTCCAGGGGCTCTTGCTCTGTCTGGCTTTAGCGGGCGGACACGCGGTCAACACTCATGGACGATTTGTTTCCCACCCTGCGGATGCCGGTCCTTTCCGAGGCGGTGGGGGCTTACGCCGCCCACAGCCCTGACGAACGCGGAGCGGTGTACACCCGACCCGAGGTGGTCCACGGAATACTGGACCTGGCAGGCTACCAGAGCGACCAGGAGCTCCACGGCCGGCGTATCCTCGAGCCTTCCTTTGGCGCCGGGGATTTCCTGCTCCCCATTGTGGATCGTTTGCTCGATGCGTTCGCGCGAAGCGGAGGGACACCGGAGCAGGCCCCAGACCTCCTGAACGCGATTCGCGCCGTGGAGATCAGTCCCGAGGCTTTCAGTTCCACGAAGGCTGCGATCCTCAGGAAGCTGATGGCATGGGGGATCTCCAGATCGGGGGCGGAAGCCCTTACGGAGGGCTGGCTGGTTCAAGACGACTTTCTGCTGACCGTCTTGAGCGGCGAGTTCGACCACGTGGTCGGGAATCCGCCCTACGTCCGTCAGGAGCGAATTCCTGAACCCCTGCTTCAAGAATACCGGCGACGGTACCGCACGCTTTACGACCGCGCCGACCTCTATGTGCCGTTTTTCGAGCGAGGGCTCGAACTGCTGGTGCCAAGGGGACGGCTGGCCTTCATCTGTGCCAATCGGTGGCTCAAAAACAAGTATGGCGGACCCCTTCGGGAGTACGCAGCAGCCAGGTTCTCGCTGCGCTTTTTTGTGGATCTGGCCGGAACCCAGCCATTTCAAACGGACGTCATTGCCTATCCAGCAGTGACGGTCTTCGAGCGGGGAGCGAATGCGGTGACGCGCATGGCTACCGCCCCGGAGGTGAGCGCTCCCTCGATCAACCGTCTGGTGGCGGCCATGCTCAACGGTGGGCCTGAGTCGGACCCACGCATCGAAGAACTGAGGCATGCCGTGCGTGGGGACGCCCCCTGGTTGCTGGACCGCCCGGAGCGACTTCGTTTGCTGCGACAACTGGAGGAGCAGTTCCCGTCACTGGAAGAGGCCGGGTGCAAGGTCGGGATTGGCGTGGCCACCGGAGCCGACCGCGTCTTCATTGGCAAATTCGACGAATTGCCCGTCGAGGCCAGCCGCAAGATTCCCCTGGCCGTGACCCGGGATTTGGCGGGGCATCGGCTTTCGTGGGGCGGTCTTGGAGTCATCAACCCATTCCTGCCGGATGGCTCCCTCGCCGATCTCGATGCCTACCCGCAATTCGGAGCTTACCTGAGGGCGCATCGGGAAGCCGTCGCAGGGCGCCACTGCGCGAGAAGAAATCATCAGGGGTGGTACCGCACGATTGATCGAATCTGGCCGGATCTCACCAGCCTGCCCAAGTTGCTGATCCCGGACATCAAGGGCGAGCCCGCCATCGCGTTCGACGAAGGCCGGTTGTATCCCCACCACAATTTCTACTTCGTCACGTCGAGAGAGTGGGACCTGCGATCGCTGGCGGTCATTCTCCGCTCGTCATTGGCCGCCTTCTTCGTGTCCTCCTACTGCGTCAGGATGAGCGGGGGCTTTCTGCGATTCCAGGCGCAGTACCTGAGGCGGATTCGTGTACCCCGATGGTCAGGGCTGTCCCAGGAACAGCGGGCGGCCCTGACGGCGGCATTCGAGTCGGATGACCTGAACGTGATTGATGCCGCCGCTGCACTGGCATTCCGAATGGACCCGGGCGCTTTCGAGACGGTGCGGTCGGCTGCCGAGGAAGCGAAGGTCCCCGGATCTCTGGGTGGCCCACCACCACGGCGCCTACAGCAGTCGGTCGCCCGAGTCACCTGGCTCCGGGATGATGTTGTCCGATGCGGATGCTCCCCCGGTGCTGAATCCCGACCTGCAACGGGATCCACGGCCTCCATTTCTCGGGTGGCTGATGCTCTTGGAGGAATGCGAGGCTTCCCTGCGCTCCATCCAGGTGGATGAACCGCACTACCGGGTCTTTCCCGAGTTTAGAACGGCCTCCTACGCCCGGAGATACCAGATTCTTTGTGAGCGCCTTGTGGAGCGTCGCCTTTACGGGGCTGCGTCGCTGGTCCTGAGTCCGGCGGTGGCAGGGGCAAAGTCGGGCGAGCACCGGAGCCTTTCCGATGCGACGAGTTTGCGGACGCTCTTTACGGAATTCTCCGCCAAGCTTCTTGCCGCCGGTTAGATGTTCGCCACTGCGCAGGCACCTCCGGTGCGGCGGCCCACCTGGCTTGCCTCGGCTGCGCTGTCCCGCCCGATCGGAACCTCGGCTTGTTCCAAATCTGACTACGTACCGCGCGCCGACCAGTCCATGGCGAAGATGCTATGTCCGGTACTCGTCGAAGAAGGCATCAATCACCTCGGAAGTCCTCTTCGGTGAAAGCCCGAGTTCAAACTGCTCGAACATGCCTACCAGGGCGTCGCCGTCCACCAACTCAATGGGCGGCACTCCGTCCCGTCGCGCCTCCCGCCTGGCTTCCGTGGTAAATTTCCCAGCGGAGATGATCAGGCCTTTGTGCGCCCTGCCCATCACGGCGCCCCGGAAGTCGCGTACCTGGGAAGGAGTCACCGCACCCCGGTAGCGTTTGCACTGGAACAGGAAGTCGCGCGCGTGAAACCGGGGACAGGACAACTGTGCGGGCCTCCCTGCTCCCCCAGTCCCATGAGTCACATCCCGTGGGCGCCAGCGCCGGCCGGAGTCCTGCGCCACCTAGGTCGCCTGGAGGCGATGGACGGACTCACGGGGATGGACCATCCGCCCCTGCCTCCGTCTCAGAGGTCCCCGGGACAAACGGATCCTGGAGCACCTCGAAGTGCCCGTGGAAGCGCTGGATGAGCTTGCGGCCGCCGACATGGGTGTCCACACGCTGGTCCACCCAGAGGCCCGAGGGGAGCCGCCGTCGCTCGACGTCCATCCGGAACTCATCCAGCACGGCGAGGAAGCCGCCGATGGACACCGGCGCGTCCAGGCGGGCCTCGATGCGCACCGGCTCAAACTCAAGGGCATCCACCCAGAGGCGTCCGCGCAGACCGCCCAGGACCCGGTCGGCCATCTTGCCCCCTTCGGCCGCCGGCCGCGGATTGAAGCCCAGCAGGTGGGCCAGTCTCCCGTCCACCTCCTCGCTGCCCAACAGCCGATACTCGAAGCGTTCGAGCAGGTCGCGTCCGATGCGGTGCGTGGAGCCGGTGGAACGGTCGCGGCGCGGGGAGAACTTGTCCCGGTCCCCCTCCTCGCGGCGCAGCTCCCGGCGGCGTTCGGAGTCGGACGGTGCCTCGCCGTTGATGCGCACCAGGGTCGCCTCCTGATCGGCACCGCGGAGGATCACCGAATGCTCCTTGGTCTTCCGCTCCTTCACCCGTCCGCGGGAATCCAGTTCCTCAATGACCGTGATCCGCCGGAGCGTCACGGCCTCGGCGCAGGGGGTGTTGGTGGCCGCCGCCTCCACCCGCTCCAGCAACCGGCGCACCACGTCCTCCGCGGTGATGGCATCGCCCGGCGGCGACGGCAGGTCTGCGATGGGGCCGGCCGCGGCGGGTCCCCCGGTCAGCAAGGCTCCCCAAAGCCACAGGACCAGGATCCGGTCCGTCCATGACGGGGTGCCTTGCATGCCAGGCCACAGAACCCCGAGGGACCTCACCCGTCAACCCGCGGGAATGGGCGCGTCTTCAAGTGCCGGCGAGCTCGACAGGCCAGCACGGCCTGCGGCGCAAGAAACCACACCACGGCGTTGCCGATCAGGGCCGGCAGAGTGATTACCCCGACGTAATCCCGTCCCTGTGGGTCCTCCACTCTGTGGCCGTCGTGCCCTCGGTGTGAGGTTCTCCCACCTCCAGAACCAACGGAAGCGGGCACTTTCGGGGGCAAGGCATGGCGAACCTGGGTGACGTGACTGCTTCAGCCCATTCCTTGACGCTTCCTGGATCGAGGGGCAGCGTCACCTGATGAGCGCTGCTGAAATCATTCGCGAACTCCGGGCGTTACCGCTGGAAGAGCAACTGAAGGTGATCGCGTTCAGCAAGGAATTGGACAAACACCGTGATCTGACCCGGGACGAATTCCTCCAGCTCGCGGACGGCTATCGCATCGCGACGGACCGCAATGAGGTCGCGGAGCGGGAAGCCGGATTGGTGCGCGCCTTTTACGGGCCGGAAGGCCATGCCTAGGGTTCGCCGTCGCAACGTTCCGGAACCGTTGCTGCGACATCTGATCCAGCGGCTCCGTGAACGTGAGATCACGGCAGAACAGCTCGCTGCCCTGCGCGGGTGGTTGATGACCGAGCCTGAGGTTCCCGCCGGTCCGTGGTACAAGGAATTCGGCGGACTCACCGTGTGTGGCGACGGAGAGCTGATCAAAACATTTCTCGTTCCGGGCCAGTTGGCGTTCGGAACCAAGCTCTGACATCATCACCTGTCTCCCGTCCCGATCACCGCCGAAAGGGGAACCATGGGCCAGGGCATCCACTCCCACTGGCGCATGGGACCAGGATCGCCGGCTTCCACCGCCACCCGCCATCGCCAGATGTACTGACGGAAGTCCTGTCCCTTGTCGATCCTCACTGTCCCTTGTCGCTCCTCATTGCATGCCAGGCCACAGAACCCCGAGGGACCTCACCCGTCAACCCGCTGGAATGGGCGCATCATTGAGTGCTGGCGACCGCGACAGCACTCAGGAACGGGGCATCCGTTCCCGAAACGGGATCCCTTTCCCGACAGCGGGGACTCCCCTACCGGACCGCGTAGCACCACAGGGTGCCGTGGTCCCGGAGATAAAGGTTCCCATTGGCCACGACGGGATACGCCCACGATTTCTCCATCGGACTGCTCTTCGCAGGCGCCTCCGCAGGACTGAACCGGCCCTTCTCCCGGTACCCGTCGGGCGAGGGTTCCACGAGCGCCACCGCGCCATTCTCACCCCGCAGGAACAGCAGACCTCCTGCGTGATACAGCGACGACGCCCCGATGGACCGGTCCTCCCACTTCAGCTTCCCGGTGGTTGCCTCGAAGCAGAGGAGGGATTGGGCCGTGGTGCCATACAGATACGGGCCCACCTGGACCGTCCCGCCAATGGCCGTGGGAAGCTTGGATTCAAAATACAACTCCTCGAACGGGGCCGCATCGGCAGCCGGTTTCAACCGAACCGCGCCTCCACCCGTCCCGGCGGCGGCGGCATAGACCACACCGTCGGCGAGCAGCGGCGAGGGGATGTTTGCCCCGTACTTGCTGACCGACTTGTTCCACTTCCACACCTGGCGCCCGCTCCGGGCGTCCACGCCCGCCAATCCCTTTCGCAACAACTGGACGTACTGCTTTCCGCCCGGCGCCTCAACCACGATGGCCGAGGAGTATCCGGCTTCATCCCCGTCCGGCGAGGCGAACTTTCACAGCACCTCGCCGGTCCTGGCGTCGATAGCCAGCATTGTGGCATCGCTGCCACCCGGGGTGACCACCACCGTGTTCCCATCCACCAGGGGAGATTCGGAGTACGCCCATGGCCCGGGTTTGCCCGCGAAGTCCGAGCGCAGGTTCTTCCGCCACCGCACCGCACCGGTCGCCGTCTCCACGCAGGCCAGGTCGCCATCGGAACCCAGCGCATACAACACCGGCCCCACCACGGTCGGCGTCGAACGGGCTCCCGGAAAGCTGGGTTTCTGGTCCGGCATGCCCACCTTGCCCAGGCGCAAGGACCAGACTTGGGAACCGTCCGCAGCGGACAGCGCGTGGACCGACTCATTCTCCAGGCCCTCGTTTCCCAGCAGGTAGATGCGGTCGCCCACCACGGACGGCGTTGCATATCCAGACCCGCAATGCATCACCCGCCAGGCGAGTTTGGGTCCCTCCTGGGGCCATTGGGTCAGCAATCCGGTTTCCGAGGAGGACCCATTTCGAGCGGGTCCGCGCCATTGGGGCGAGTCGGTGGCGCGGAGCACCGGGACGTGCGAGACCAAACCCAGGATGCAGGCAACCGATGCCGCGGCGGGAAAGAGCGATGGGGATAGCGCAGAGAGCTTCATGGTCGAGGGGGATATCTGTCCGTGAGGAGTGTCCAAAGGACCCAGAATGTCGAGTGCGCGATTGGCCCCAATCACCTTCCGTTCCTCCGGTACCGGATGGCACCGGAGCCCCCGGGATCGGGAGGCGTCCGGACCGCAGTCGAGCAGGGCCGAAGCAAACGACCGGGAACAAGCGGGTGCGTTGCCTGCGTGACCGGAGAAACCCGCGGCGAGCACCCGCAGGACCAGATGCCATCTGAAACTGGAGGCAGGTTCTGCTCGGCCGCCGCTGCCCTCTCAGACCTACGGATCATGCAACAAGCTCTCTCCAATCTCTCTGGCTCTGGCAGGCGAAATGCCAGACCGCTGCTCGACCGCCAGCGGATGCTCCGTCGGCTCCAACTCGATGAATGGCCGCTCACCCAGTGGCCGGCTGTGGACGAGCGTCTTGAGTGCTGTGGTGTCCGGGTAGCCCGGCAGGTGTGTGCAGAGCCACCCGAAGAATGGTGGCTCCGACTCCCGTCCCGGCGCGTTCCACAACTCGGACATCCGACGAAAGCTCTTTTCGCTTAGCGAAACCCAAACACCCCAGCAAAAAACCTCCGCGCTGTCGTGGATGGGAATGTCGAGGCAGCCGCGAACAAAGTAATGCTCGTTGTCAATGACGCACTGGTCGGAACTCAGCACGGCACGCTGCCCTCGCTCATGTTCAGGGACCCCGTAGTAGTGAGCAGGAGCATCCGCGCCGAAACTCAGCGGCAGCTCGTCGTGAACTTGGCCGCAAGTGCGGCATGCGAACGATGAGGTCATGGGGGGTGAGTCAGCCCGCCATCCGGATACCATTGAGGAGTGTCAGGTGATCCACACCGGCGGAGGACACAGGAGACGCTCAGATCACGGTGTTGTGCGGGATCACGGTGCCCTTGGGGATGACCAGCACGCCGTCGCGGACGTAGTACAGGGGGTGGTCCACCTCCTCGGCCTTGCCTGCGGGCGAGAGGATGCAGCCCTCGCCGATGCGCACGTTCTTGTCCACGATCGCCTTCTCGATGCGCGTGCCGCGTCCGACGCCCAGGGGGATGCCCTGGTTTTCCGGACGGTTGCGCCGGACCGCCGAATCGTAGTAGTCGGCGCCCATCATGACCGTCTGGGAGAGGAAGGACCCCTCCTCCAGCACCGACCGGATGCCGATGACGCTGTGCTGGATGCGCGCATCGCTCACGATGCAGCCATCGGAGATCACCGCGTGGTCAATGGCGGCGCCGTTGACCTTGCTGGCGGGCAGGAAGCGCGGCCGGGTGAACACGGTGGGGTCGAAAAAGTTGAACTTCGGGATGTCGGCGGTCTGGTCGAGGTTGGCCTCCCAGAAGCTGCGGATGGTGCCGATGTCCTCCCAGTAGCCCTGGTACACATGCGAGTACACCCGCTTGTTCTCGATGGCGCCCGGGATGATGTGCTTGCCGAAGTCGGTGAGGTTGTTGTTGAGCAGTTCGAACAGCACCTCGCGGTTGAACACGTAGATGCCCATCGAGGCCAGGAACAGGTCGGTGTCGCTGTGGATGCCCATCGGGCCGTAGCTCGCACGGTCGAGCTTGAAGGTGTCGAGCACGGCGGGATCCGAGGGCTTTTCGACGAAGCGGGTGATGCGCCGCTCGCCGTTCACCTGGAGGATGCCCAGCGCCGACGCATCGCGGGCGATCACCGGCAGGGTGGCGATGGTGAGATCCGCGGACGCGGCGGCATGGGCATCAATCACCTTCTGGAAATCCATCTGGTACAACTGGTCGCCGGAGAGGATCAGCGCGTACTGGAAATCCGTGCTCTGGAAATGCATCAGGTTCTTGCGCACGGCGTCCGCGGTGCCCTGGTACCAGGTCGAGGAGGACATGGTCTGCTCGGCCGCAAGCAGCTCCACGAAGCCCGAGCCGAAGTGGTCGAACTTGTAGCTCTGCGAGATGTGCCGGTGGAGCGAGGCGGAATTGAACTGCGTGAGCAGGTACATCCGGTAGATGCCGGAGTTGATGCAGTTGGAGATGGGGATGTCCACCAGCCGGTACTTGCCGGCGAGCGGCACGGCGGGCTTGGCCCGGTCGCGGGTCAGGGGGAAGAGCCGAGTGCCCTGGCCGCCTCCCATGATGATGGCGAGGGTGCGGTGGCGGAGATCGGAGGAACGGGAGGAGGCCATGGCGCGCGGAACGGTTCTTGTAACGGGTACCCGAGGAGAAGTACCCCCGCCCGGCTCCGGGCTCAAGCCGCGAGGCGCGCCATGGTGGTGCAGAACTCCCGGCTTGCCTGCCCGGGGGCGTTCCGGTGAGCTAAGCCGACTTCGCGGATCCATGAATCTTGGCGACATCCTCTCGGCGCAGCAGATCGTGCCGGAACTGCAGGCGACCGACCGGTGGGGCGCCATTGATGAATTGATCGGCGTGCTGGTGGCCGCGGGCAAGATCGCGCCTGCCGACCGCGAGGCCGTCACGGCGGTGGTGAAGAAGCGCGAGCAGTCCATGAGCACCGGGATCGGGTTCGGCATCGGCATCCCGCATGCCTCCACCGACCTGATCACGGAAGTGGTCGCCGCCTTCGGGCGGTCCAAGCCGGGGGTGAGTTTCGATGCCCTCGACAACCAGCCGGTGCACCTGGTCACCCTGTTCCTCGTCCCGCAGGGCCAGTTCCAGAAGCACCTGCACACCCTGGCGGGCATCGCCAAGGTGCTGCGCAAGGAGGAATTCCTGAAGTCGCTCGACGAGGCGCCCTCCGCCGAGGCCATCATGGGCGTCGTGCGTCACTTTTCAGCCCAGCGCTGAACGTCCCACCGGGCGCAGGCCGTGCTGCTGCCGGCCGGTTGCCCACCGACCATTGCCGCGAGTCCCTCCGTGCCCACCCTCCTGCCCCATTCCCTGCTCGAACAACGCCTCCGTCAGGCCGTGCTCCAGGTGCTGCCCGATGCGCGGCCCGATGGGGTGAAGGTGCGGCCGTGTCCGGACCCGAAACACGGCGACTATCAGTGCGCCGCGCTCATCGGGCTCGCGAAGGAGGCCCGGAAGAATCCGCGCGAGCTGGCCGCCGCCGTCAGCGCGGCCTATGCGGCGCTGCGTGCCGGATCCGGGGAGGAGGGGGTGGAGGCCGGACTCCAGATCGAGATTGCCGGTCCCGGGTTCCTCAATTTCAGGCTCGCCCCGGAGGCCCTGCTGTCCGCGGTGCTCGACGCCTCGGCCTCCAGATTCCTCGAACCCGCCGCCGCGCCGCGCACGGTGGTGGTGGACTTCAGCTCGCCCAACGTCGCCAAGCCGATGCACGTGGGGCACATCCGCTCCACGGCGCTGGGCGACTGCCTGAGCCGGGTGCTGCGCGCCCTCGGACACCGGGTGATCACCGACAATCACCTCGGCGACTGGGGCACGCAGTTCGGCAAGCTGATCGTCGGATGGAAGCGACACCTGCACCGGGACGCGCTGGAACGCGATCCCATCGCGGAGCTGGAGCGGCTGTACAAGCTGGAGAATGCCGCCGGCGAGGCGGATCCCGCGCGCCTGGACCAGGCGCGCCAGGAGCTGGTCGCCCTGCAGGCCGGGGATCCGGAGAACCTGGCCATCTGGCGGGAGATGATCCGGCTGTCCCAGGCGCAGTTTGACGCCCTCTACGGGCGCCTCGGGGTGACCTTCGACCACACGCTGGGCGAGAGCTTCTACAATCCCCAACTGCCGGGCGTCGTGGAGTCGCTGGTGTCCCGGGGCATCGCCCGGGAGAGCGAGGGCGCGGTGGCCGTGTTCAGCGACCACACGCTCCCGGCGAAGGAGGATCCGTTCCTGGTCCATCGCGACGGCGCCTGGGCGGACGACCCGGCGCTGGTGCGGAAGAGCGACGGGGGCTTCAACTACACCACCACCGACCTGGCCACGCTCGAGTACCGCATCCGGACCTGGGCGCCGGAGGAGATTCTCTATGTGGTGGACGACCGGCAGGCCCCGCACTTCCGGAAGCTGTTCCAGATCTTCCGCCGGTGGCAGCCGGAGGCGGAGGCGCGCACCGTGCTGCGGCACATCGGATTCGGGAAGATCCTCGGCGACGACGGCAAGCCCTTCAAGACGCGCTCCGGGGACACGGTGCGGCTCGCCGAGCTGCTGGATGAAGCCGTGGAACGGGCGCGGAAGCTGGTGGACGAAAAGCGTCCGGAACTTCCGCCCGAGACCCGCGGGGAAATCGCGCGCATCGTCGGCACCGGCGCGGTGAAGTACCAGGACCTGCTGCCCAACCGCCAGAGCGACTACATCTTCTCCTGGGACAAGATGCTGGCGCTGACCGGCAACACCTCGCCCTATCTTCAGTACCAGTGCACCCGGGCCCGCAAGGTGGTGGCGGATGGAGGGGCAGTCGACATCGCGGCGCTCCGCGGGGTGACGCCGACCGAACCGGCCGAGGTCGCGCTGCTGAAGCACCTGCTGCTCTACGGACTCACCCTGGAGTCGGTCGCCGCCGAGTGCCGTCCGAACTACCTCTGCAATTACCTCTACGACCTGGCCGGACACTACTCCCGGTTCTATGAGAGCTGTCCGGTGCTCAAGGCGCCGGAGCCGGTGCGGTCCCTGCGCCTGGCGCTGTGCGGGTTTACGGCGCGCGTGCTTTCCCATGGACTCGGCCTGCTCGGCATCGAGTCGCCGGAGCTCATGTAGCGGGAACGGGAGCGGCCGTGGGCCGGGGACAGAACAGATAGTGGGAGACCATCCATTCCTCGCCGCCGCGGAAGCCCCACAGTTCGGCGCAGGCCATGAAGAACACCCGCCAGTACACCCACCAGCGGGTCTCCTCGGAACGGCCATAGGTGGATGCCAGCAACGGACGCAGGAGGTCCTCATGGGAATCCATGTTCCGCAGCCAGTGCTCGGCGGTCTGCTGGTAATGGCGTCCGCTGACGCGCCAGTGATCCAGGACCTCGACGTCCCGCTGGAAATGCAGCAGCAGGTCATCGCTGGGCATGATCCCGCCGGTGAAGAAATGCCGGGCCATCCAGTCCGAATCACCCCGCGCCTCGAAGTGGTAGGCATGCTCCCGGTGGGTGAAGATGTGCACGAACAGGAGTCCGTGGGGCTTCAGCCACCGGGCGATGCGGCCGAGCAGCACCTCGTAATTCTTCATGTGCTCGAACATCTCAACCGACACCACGCGGTCGAAGACGGCGCGGCCAGGCCCCGGGTCCGCTGGGTCCGATGAATCTCCCTCTCCACTGATCACGGACCACTGATCACCGATCACTGATCCACCCGCTCCCGGCTGAAACCGGTTCATGTCACAGGTCACGATGGTGACATTGGCCAGTCCGCGCCGGGCGGCCTCGGCGACGATGAATTCGCGCTGGGTGTGCGAGTTGGAAACGCCGGTGATCCGGGAGCGGGGATAGCGCTCGGCCATCCACAGGGTGAGCGAACCCCAGCCGCACCCCAGTTCCAGGATGTCCTGTCCATCGGCGATCCGGGCCCGCTCGCAGGTCAGGGCCAGCATCAACTCCTCGGCCTCGGCCAGGGTTTCGCGTCCGGTCGGATACAGGCAGGCGCTGTACTTGAGCCGTGGGCCGAGACAGCGCTGGTAGAATGCCGTGGGCACCTCGTAGTGCTGGGCGTTGGCCGCCGCGGTCTCGATGGCCACCGGCGAGCGGCGGAGATCCGCGATCAGGTGCATCCGGTGCGCCTGACGCGCCGCGACATCGCCGCGGTGCTCCTCGCGCAGCCGCTGGCGGAGCAGGCGCCGGATGCCGAAGCGCAGGACGGGATCGGGGAAGACATCGCGGGTGAGCAGGAAGTCGAGCATGTCGTGAGGGTTCAGGCGCCCCGCCGGAACCAGGGAACGAAGGCGTGGGTGGTGCGCTGATACTCGCGATAGGCGTCGCCCTTGGACTTTACGGAAAGTTCCTCGGTCATGGGGATGCCGGTGACGTTTACCAGGAAATGCCACATGAGCAGCGGCGACAGGAACGCCAGCCAGCCCAGGGGTGAGCCCAGCGCATAGACCGCGTATCCCAGCCAGATCAGCCATTCGAAAAAGTAGTTGGGATGCCGGGAATAGCGCCAGAGGCCGTCCTGACAGACCTGGCCGCGGCGGGCTGGATCCGCCCGGAACCGGGCCAACTGCCGGTCCGCCAGACTTTCCCCGATCAGTCCGGCAAGCCACAGACCGAGACCGCAGAGCTCCGTCCAACCTGGCCGCCAGTCCCCAGCGCTGGATGCCGCGTCAAACCGCAGGTGCACCAGCGCAAAAGGCAGTGAGAGCACCACCTGAAGGGCTCCCTGCAATTGGAAGAACCCGAACATGCGCCGGTTTGTATCCGGCCCCCACTCCTGGCGCAGACGTGCATACCGGACGTCCTCCCCCGGATGGTGCGCGCGTATCCGCACCGCCAGATGGCCCGCCAGGCGAAGACTCCAGACGGTGACCATGGCGCAGAGCATGGCGGCGGGAGGCCAGTTCCAGCGGCCGAATCCGCCGGAAACGGGGTTCCAGAAAGCCCGCGCCATCCAGGTGAAGTACAGCGCCACGATCAGCGTGAATCCCGCGGCCCACACCGCATCCACGATTCCAAAATTGTCGAGCTTCCGGCAGACGCCGTAGGTGACGCACATGACCACGCCCGCCAGCAATCCGGCGAGGACCATGAGGAGGAGGAGCGTGGCCAGCATGGCGATGGTTCAGGGCGATCGTTGCCGGATCAGCGCGTCGAGCGGGGCGTCCGCGGGAAGACGGAAGAGCTGGATGAGGAGGTATCCGGCCATGGCGATGTTTCCCAGCAGCAGGATGGCGATCAGCCAGGCGATGCGCGGAGTCCAGGCCCGTTCCCTGTAGGCCAGCCAGAGCCAGAAGGTCAGGAAGGCGAAGTAGGTGTCGAACAGGGTGGCAATGAACCAGGGGTGGCCGCCAACGGACGCCGGAATGTTCCAGAGTGCCACCTGCGATGAGGCCCATCCGGTGACGGCCAGCATGGCGACGAGGATGCAGGCGAAGACGATGCGGAGCGTGACAATCATGGGGATGTCCCTGGGGAAGTTTTCAGTTTTCAGTTTCAAGTTTTCAGAGCCGCCACCGACCACCGAATACTGATTACTGACCACTGATCACCGATTACTGATCACTGATTGCCGCCCCCT
Organism: Verrucomicrobiota bacterium; assembly: GCA_017302195.1. GTDB lineage: Bacteria > Verrucomicrobiota > Verrucomicrobiia > Limisphaerales > UBA9464 > UBA9464. The sequence continues at coordinate 10,447 of JAFLEG010000002.1, read as the reverse complement.
CCCACCCCCGGCCGGCTCCACGTCGCCTGCACCACACTGATGTTCCGCCAGGCGAAGGCCGCTTCGCAGTACGCCAGGTAGTAGTTCCAGGTGCGCAGGAAGCGCGCATCGAAGCCCTGGGCCAGGACGTCCTGTTGACGCGCATGGAACCGCTCGCGCCAGCGCCGGAGCGTGCGGGCATAGTCGGGACCGAAGTCGTGCAGATTCTCCAGCCACAGGTCGCCGGTGCGCTGGATGGCCTGGCCCACGCGGTTCATGGAGAGCAGCAGGGAGCCGGGAAAGATGTGCTTCTGGATCCAGTCCACGCCCCGACGGAGCTCTGCGTGGCGGGCGTCGGGACAGGTGATGAACTGTGCGGCGAAGCGCCCGTGCCGGGAGAGCAGGGACTGCACCCGGGCGAAGTAGGTGTCCAGGTACCGGTCGCCCACCGCCTCCAGCATCTCGATGCTCACGATGCGGTCGAAGCGTCCGGTCAGCTCCCGGTAGTCCTGGAGGCGCACGGTGGCACGGTCGCCCAGACCTTCGTGCGCGAACCGTTCGGCGGCATGGCGGGCCTGCTCCTCCGAAATGGTGACCGCGGTGACGCGGCAGCCATGCAGGCGAACCGCATGGCTCGCGAACCCGCCCCAGCCGCATCCGATCTCCAGCACATGGTCCCCGCTGCGCAGACGGAGCTGCTGACAGAGCCGCTCATACTTTGCCGCCTGCGCGGCTTCGAGTTCCTGATCCGGCGATTCGAAGAGGGCCGCCGAGTAGGTCATGGAGGGGTCGAGCCACAGCGCGTAGAACCGGTTCCCCAGGTCGTAGTGGGCCCGGATGTTCCGCCGGGATCCCGCCGGAGTGTTGCGGTTGAGGACGTGGCGGATGCGGTGGACCACCGCCATGGCGCCCAGCCGCCAGTCCCGGGCCTGGGAGCCGGACATACAGGGGGCGGAGTCCACGTTGGCGCAGAACCAGCCCAGCACGGCGGCGAGATCCGGGGTGTCCCAGTCCCCATCCTGATAGGCCTCGCCGAATCCCACATCCCCATGGAGCAGGCCACGGCGGAAGAACCGCGGCGTCCGGAGGTGCAGTTCCGCCTCGGGGCCGGGGACCGCGCCGCCGAAGTGACGTGTGGTGCCGTCCGGGAGCCGCACCGCAAGCCGGCCCCGGGGCATGCGTATGAAAGCATCCAGCACCAGGGTCTGGCAGAGGCGGTCGAACCACCGGGAGCGGATGGCCATCCCGGGCGCTGTTTCGGCGGCGGTGGAACTGGCAAATGCCAGCGGGTTGGAATCGAGTGGGTTCACGGATTGGAAAAGGCCGGGTTAACGGGATCGGTTGGCGGGAACAATGCCCGTCGGCTGCGGGTTCAGATCCAGACAGACCAGGTCTCCCCGGGCGTTGCGCAGGTAGAGGCGTCCGCCGGCGAGCGCGGGCGCCGTCCAGCATTTGCCTCCGAGGGGCTGGCAGCGGGCCAGGAGTTCGTAGCGGTCGGGGGAGGCCCGGACGACGCTCAACTCCCCCTTGTCACTGGAGGCAATCAGGCGCTGGTCGGCGACCACCATCGAAGAAAAGCCGATGCCGACCCCCGCCTTCCACAGGATCGGGGGGCCTTCCGAGGGCCAGGTGTGGGTCCATCCGGTTTCGCGGGAAATTCCGTTGCGTTCGGGGCCCCGCCAGGACGGCCAGTCCGCGGCCGTAGCCGCGACCGCAAGGCAGAGGGACAGGAGAACAGGCATCCGTGATCTGGACTTCATGAAATGGGGGAGGACGCCGCGGACATGGGCTTGGGAGGGACGGGGGACGAACGGGGGCCCTGCACCGTCGGATGGGGACGCAACACGCCGCGCTGGTCCTCCGGCCGGTCGCCCTTCCGGAACCAGGGCAGACGCCGCAGCCACAGTCGGAACGCCTGCCAATGGATCAGGGTGATCACCCGCAGGGTGACCAGGGGGTATCGTGCCGTGAGGCGGACCAGTTGGCCGTCCGTCAGTGGTCGCCGCCGCCCGCTCAGCGTGCTGACCAGCACCCTCCGTCCGTCCGCCGTCACATCGTTGATGACCAGTTCGAGACGGTCTCCTGGCTCCTGGAGCCGGAAATCGAAGCACAGGTCCAGCGGGCTGAAGGGCGAGACGTAGAAGTGTTTTGGGACCACCCGCCGGAACCGGCAGCCCCCCCCTGCCGTCACCGGAACCCGGTACGGTTTCAGTTCCCCAAAGGTGTTTCCGACTTCCGCGACCGCACAGAGGGGTGTGCCGTCTCTGGACTGCACGAAATAGAAGCTGACCGGATTGAAGAGGTACCCGGCCACCCGGGGCAGGGTGATCAGCAGGATGCGGGCATCCGCCGGCACCGGAAACCCATCCGCCGCCAGCCAGTCCCGGAGCGACCGCCGCAGATCACCCGGGAATTCCTGACGGGATTCCCCGGGAGGCGGCAGGTGGTCGGAGTCGCGGAACTCATAAAGATTCGGACGATTCCAGCCCAGCAACCGGAGCGTGCGGTCGAGTGCGGGAAGCTCATCCAGATCCACACAGAGCAGGAACAGCCCATACTCAAACCGATGGCGCCTCGGGGCGAGGCGATGGTGCAGCACCCGGCAGTCGTACAGACAGGACCGCGGTCTGGGCGGGGCGCTTGCTGGAGGCGATGATGTCATCCCATCGGAGCCGGGCACAGCGCCCGGAGATCGCGGATGGTGGCACGGATCCGAAAATCCGCCACCAACGACGATCACCGGTCTCCGGGCCTTCCGTCCGGGCCCGGCCCGTCTCCCTTCCGGAACGAAGGAGGATGCCCTTCGGATTCATTCTCCCGGAGAAACCTCCCAAGAAACCGGCCACCGATTTCGTTTCCGTGCGGTGTGAGGTTGAACCCGTGGCCCCATCCAAGAAAAGATGTCGCCTTCGGCCGTCAATCCCACATCCTTAATCCCGTTCGCTGCTGTAATCTGACTGACCCATGAGCTCCCAGACCATCCAGTTCCTGCAGTCGTGCCGGTCCGACGAGGACATTGACATCATGAAGCTGGTGGACCACGTCATCGTGGACGCGGTCCGGTCCGGGGCTTCGGACATCCACATCGAGCCCTGGGAGAGCTCGGTGGCGGTGCGCATCCGCCTCAGCGGCGTGCTGAACGAGCTGGTGCACCTGCCCAGCGATCTGCTGCCGAAGATTGTCGGCCGGCTCAAGATCATGTCGAACCTCATCGGACATGAGACCACGCTGCCGCAGGAGGGCCGGGCCAACACCTTCGAGGAGGCCGGGAACGTGGTGCTCCGCGTCTCCACCTTTCCCACCATCCGCGGCGAGAAGGTGGTGATCCGCATCTTTGACCCGCGCGGACGCAGCTTTGACCTCGACGGCCTCGGGATGGAGGAGGACACCCTCGGCACCCTCAAGGCCCTGCTGGCCAAACCGACCGGGCTGATCCTGCTCACCGGTCCGACCGGCTCCGGCAAGACCACCGCCCTGTACGCGGGACTCCATCACCTCATTGACCGGTCCGGCCCCAGCATCAGCATCGCCACCGTCGAGGACCCGGTGGAGTTCAACCTGCCGCTGATCGCCCAGTCGCAGTGCAATCCGGCGCGCGAGTACACCTACCCGATCGCCCTGCGCTCGCTCATGCGGCAGGACCCCCAGGTGATCATGATTGGCGAGATCCGCGATCCCGAGACCGCCAACATCGCCGTCCAGGCGGGGCTTACCGGCCACCTCGTGCTCAGCACCATTCACGCTGCCAGCACCCCGGGCGTGTTCGCCCGAATGATCAACATGGGCATCGAGCCCTTCCTGCTGTCGTCCTCCATCGTGGGCATCATGGGGGTCCGCCTGGTCCGGCGGAACTGCCCGGTATGCACCGAATCATACGCGCCGGAGGAAGCGCTGCTCCGGCGGCTGCCCGAGGAGGTGGTGGCCGCCTGCCAGTTTCAGAAGGGCGTGGGCTGCGCCGCCTGCGCGCACACCGGCTTCAGCGGACGCGTCTCCGTCACCGAGATGCTCACCGTCGGGGAGAACCTGCGCGACGCCATCCTGGAGAAGCGCCCCACCCGTCACCTGGAGCAGATCGCCGTGGCGGACGGGCTGCAGACGCTGTGGGTGAAGGGCATGCGGCGGGTGATGTCCGGGGAGACCACCCTGGAGGAGCTGATGCGCGTGATCGGCATGGAAGGGTTCTGAACCGGCTCAGAACTGACCCTCAAACCGGCCCTCGAAGATCAGGAGGTTTCCGGGCGTGGGACCGCCGCTCACGGCAGCGTATCCGGCGTTGAGCTGCCACCGGAGGTACTCGTTCCAGTACCAGTTCAGACCGCCCATCACGATCCGCATGCGGCCGCCCTGCACCGGACCGTCATTCAGGCTGAGCAGCGAGGCGCGGCCCACCACCTCCCAGGCGCCCCAGCCGCGGTCCGGTCCCCAGAGCGGCGCCCGAGGACGCACCCGCGTGGGCAGTCCGGTGAACCGGTTGTAGGGCCGCGATTCCCCGGTGAGCATCCAGCCGCCGGTGAGATAGCCGCCCAGGAAGTGCACATTGTCGCCATCCCGGTACACGGCGGAGTTCATGAACTCGGCCTGGAGCAGCACCGGACCGAAGGCGTGGACCGCCTCCAGGCCGCCGATCACCGCGGTCCTGGCGTCAATGCTCCCGGTATTGACCAGGAAGGGCGCAATCCGGCTCTCCGGTCGCGCCTGGTACTGGATGTCCGCAGCCTCGGAGAAGATGAATGCCGCACTGGCACCCAGGTGCAGCCAGCGCTCCCGGGCATCCCAGACCAGTCCGGTGAGACGCACCACCGGCTGCGCCAGGGCATCGGAGGCATTGCCGAAATCAATGTCCGAGTTCTGTCCGACGGAGAAGATGCCCGCGGCGGCAGTCATGCGCTCGCCGAGAAAGGTCGTGTTCCACTGGACGCCCACCCGGTTGCCGGGACTGAACGCGGCGGTGCCGGCCGACGGCTCCATGAGGGACCGCGTGCCGAAGCCCATGAGGTTGTCGAGGGTCTGCGGTGCGGCGAAGTAGCCCACGGTGAGGTCGCCAAAGTGGGGCAGGTCCACCAGCCGCCAGTAGGCCCGCGCCAGGAAAAACTCCCCGCCCACCAGGCCGAGCTCCACGTTGTACTGGTTGGTCTGCCACACGCCGAACTCGCCCTCGGTGAGCACCCGGAAGGTGCGGACCTGAAACCCGCCCGGGACGTCCAGTTGCCCATCGGTCACTGCAAAGTCCGCGGCATCGAGGGCCAGCTTCATCCCCACCCGTCCGCGCAGCCGGATGCGGTTGTCCACCCAGGTGGAGCCGGGCACGAAGGGATCCTTCAGCGCCAGGCGGGTGGACAACTGGTACCGCAGCCTGCCGTCCCAGAAGGCGCGGGCCACGAAGTTGGTCCCCTCGGGCAGCGACGGGCGCGCCGCCATGGGGATGGGATCGCCCCGCGAGGGCCCGGCGGGTTGCGGGGTGGGAATGCTGGACTGCAACAGTCCCTGGATCGGGTCCACCGGGGGGGCGGGAACCACCGGCAGCGCCGGGACCGGATCGGCATCCACCCGCGCGATATCCGACATCGGGAGCGTCACCCGCCCGCCCTCCGGGGTCTCCAGGACCAACTCCAGGGCGCTCCGCGACACCACGGTTCCGGAAAGCGTCTCGCCGGTGTGGAGGAGAACGCTCTCCCCCAGCATCCCCGTGACGGCCCCGAAGACCGCCGCCACCGGCAAAAGCCACCGTATGTTGAGAAGCCCGAATCGCATCCCGCCAACCGCCGCAGCCTGCGCCAACGCGCCGGGCGACACAATCCGAGGACGAGGAGACGACGGGCACCGCAGCGGCGCGACACGCGTTCAGCCACCACGGTCCAACCCGGCTACGGCGGTGCGAGCGGCGCCACGTGGCCGTCGAGGAAGGCCACGTTCTTTCCGGGCCTGGGCGGACGGGGATGGTAATCCTCATAGTCCAGGAACAGCGGGGTGACCTCGGGCGGGAAGACCAGTTCCTTTTCGGATTCCATCCGCCGGGGCGCCCCGCCTTCCACACGTCCCTCCCAGATGACCTTGAAATGGGCGGAACGTCGCTCGTCGGTGGAGCGCCCATTCAGATCGGTGTTCCATTCGTAGCTGGATCCCTCCAGGGCGAACCGGCCGAAGCGGTCCGAGGGGCATTGGAAGACGGGCGGGGGATTGGTGCCCTCCGCCGCGGAGCCCACGTAGGCTCTCATCACGTCGCAGATCCGGGGCAGTGGCGGATGGGTGTAGGCCGGCGCACTGGGCAGGAGCTCGGCCGAGGGGAGCCGGCTCTGGTGGGCGTCCGCATACATCCGCACGGCCAGGCCGAGCTGACGCAGATGGCCGACGCAGGCGATGTTCCGGGCCTTCTCCCGGGAACGCGCGAGTGCCGGCATCATCAGCGCGGCCAGGAGTCCGATCAGGGCAATGACCACCAGGAGTTCCACCAGCGAGAATCCGGCGCGGGACGGATCCTGCCTCCATGAGCGGCCGGGGTGGGCACCCGCCGGGAGCGCGATGGCGGCGAAGTCGGGGTTGATCTGCATCGGGGGACGGGAGGGGAGGTTCATGGAACGATGCCGGGCTGGTGTTCACGGATCTGGCGGGCACGCTGCTCGGGGGTGAGATCGCGGAAGCGGCCCAACTGCTGGCGTGCGGCCTTCCCTTCGATCTGCTCCAGATCCGGGGGACCGTCCCCGGGCGGGCGGGCGCCGGGCGATCCCGGCAGTGCCGTCTCGTGGCGTCGGGTCAGGCCGGCGCCAAGGGAGGCCACTGCGGACTTTTGAAGCGTGTACACCGTGGTGCACCGGGCCTGCGCGGTGCGCGCCACGCTCCGGGCGGTTTCGAGATCGGGACTGCCGCGGGGCGTGGTCCGGAGGCGGTGGGTGAGTCCGGACTCCACCAGGATCTTCTCCGGAGTGAGGACCTCCTCATGCACGCTCCCGTCGTCAGCCACCCGGACGCTGCGGATCACGTCGCCCGGTCCGGCGCCATGGCCGGGCCTGCCGGGGCCGGCGAAATGATCCTCGGTCACCAGACGCCGCCTCCGCGGTGGATCGCCGGGACCTGCTTCAGCAGGCGGTGGATCCATGTCCGCCGGCAGTCCGGGAGGTCCGCCGGACCCCTCGCCCGGAGACGGGATCCCAGGTGACCACTGGACCCACTCCGACCGGGTGGCGAGCGAGGCCTGACGGAGTGCCTCCCGCAGTCGCGGCAGGGCATCCGATGTCCGATGAACCGCATGGATCGTGGTGGCAAGCGCCCCCGCCTGCATCGCGATGCGGTCCAGCACCTCGGCGAGCGGCGCCTCCTCGACGTCCAGCGTGATCCGTTCGTCGAGCCGCGCGTCGGCCACGATGGATTCCCAGGTCTGGCGCTCCAGCCGTGAGACCACGTCCGACAGGGGCATGTTCCGGACGTGCAGCGTCACCCGGTCCTGATGTGCGCGCCACGCCATGCGGCCGGCCCAGAGACACGCTCCCGCCATGGCCACACCGAGGAGCATCCCAAGAGAAGGTTTCATCCCGGCCATCCTCGGCCCGTGAACCCGCGGCTGCGAAGCGGATGTGACCGGAGGCGTGGATTTCGAAACGATGCCGGCGGAAGGCGGGATCAACGGCGCGGGGGCCGAGTGTTCAGTGGTCAGGACGGCTGGGTGCCCCCGGCTTCCACACCGCCTCAAACCCCCGCCAGCCGGTCCTGCAGCTCGCGGAGCGGACAGGTCATCTCGATCCGGGCGCCCCCCTGCAGCAGGACACAGTACTCTCCGGGTCCGATGGACTTGAGTTCGCGGATGCGCCGGAGGTTCACAATCACGGACCGGCTGATCCGCATGAATCCGGCCGGCGCCAGGCGCACCTCCATTGCGGCCATGGTCTCCCGGATCATGTGGCGCTCGCGTCCGACATGGAGCTGCACGTAGTTGCCGTCGGCCTCCACGTGATCAATCTCCTGCGGACGCAGAAACAGGATCCGGTCCGGGGACTTCACGGGAATGCGCGCATGCCCCTCGGTCAGGCTGCGCCAGTGGGCGATCAGCGCCGCCAGGCCCGGATCGAGGCCGGCGGCCGTGCCGGCCTGGGCCATCTGGTCGCGCACCCGGGCCAGCGACCTGCGGAACCGCTCCTGCTTGTACGGCTTGAGCAGGTAGTCCACCGCGCTGACCTCAAAGGCCCGGAGGGCGTGCTGATCGTGGGCGGTGGTGAAGACCACCCGCGGCATCGCCGGTCCCTGCAGCGCCTCCAGCACCTCAAATCCGTTGAGTCGCGGCATCTGGATGTCGAGGAACAGCACCTGTGGCCGGTGCTTCCCGACCGCCTCCACCACGGCGGCGCCATCCGCGCACTCGGCCACCACCTCGACATCGGGCTCCTCGGCCAGGAACAGCCGCACGCGCTCGCGGGCGAGCGGCTCATCGTCGGCAATGATGGCACGCAGCGTCATGAGACCCCTGGCGAGCCGGCGCTCGGGATTCCCGGCGCGCTGCCGGCGGCAGGGCGCGCGGGAATGCGGATCCGCACCTGCACGCCGCCGTCCGGACCTTCCTCCAGCCGGAAGTCCTGGCGCTCCCCGTACAACCCCGCCAGGCGCTCCTGAACACTGCTCAGCCCCAATCCGCCGCCGGGGGACGCCGGACCGCGCCCGGCGCCGGACAGTCCGACGCCATTGTCCGTCACCTCCAGCACCAGGTCCGCGTCCGCGCATCGGGCGGCAATCCGGACCCGTCCCGGATGGGACGACGGCTCGATGCCATGCCGGATGGCATTCTCCACCAGCGGTTGCAGCACCAGGGCGGGCACCAGGCACTCCCGCGTCCCGGGCGCAATGTCACGCTCCACGGTCAACCGGTCGCCAAAGCGCATCTGTTGAAGCTCCAGATACCGTTCCAGGAAATCGAGTTCGTCCCGCAGGGGGATTTCCTGGCATCCGGAACCGGACAACGAGGCGCGCAGGAGTTCGCTCAGGGAGGCGAGCATCTCCTCGGCGGTGCGCGGATCCCGCCGCACCAGGGTGGCGATCCCGTTCAGCGCGTTGAACAGGAAATGCGGCTGCAACTGCGCCTGGAGGGTGTGCAGCCGGGCCTGGACCAGACGCGACTCCAATGCGACGGCCTGGGCCTCACGCTCCCCGAGGCGCCGGCGGAAATGGATCGCCTGGGCGATCCCGACCAGGGTGACGAAAGCCAGCCCGTCCAACACCATGGAGAAGCGCCGGGGTCCGAACGCCGGGCCGGGTCCAAAGCCCTCCCTCAGTTCGGCCTCGATCATGGGAGCCAGACGCCGGGCAACGTCCTTCGCAGAGGCCGGGGGGTTGGTGGGCAACCCGGGCTCCGTTCCGCCGCGGAGGTCCACAGTTTCACCCCACGCGAAGATGCGGGGATCCCCGGGGACGCCGGGGGCCGGAAGACCCGTGTGCGGGGAGGAGGTTCCATCCGGGGTTGCGGCCATTGGATCAGGAGCCTCGCGATGCCATTCCACGGTCCGGGTGATGAGCACCGGCGCGGGATCGTTGCTGCCCGGCGGACCGACGCGGCGGACCACTTCCTCCCGCTGGATGCGGATGGCCCGCGGGCGCAGGGAATCCAGCCGCCGGGTGAGTGCCTGTGAGGCGGTGATGAAGCCGGCGCCCAGCAGCAGGTGCAGCGCCCAGGGACCGGCCAGATCCCGGCGATCGAGCGCCCACCGCAGGCTGAGCCCGATCACATACGGCGCAAGCAGCATCCAGCCGTAGGTGCGGTGGATCTCCACCTGGGGATCCATCCAGTGCCGGACCATCCCACGGCGGGAGGCGCCCTCCCCCTGATCCACGGCGATGAGCAGATCGGGACGGTCCGCCGCGGCGGACACCAGCCACCACACCGCAACCGCAGCCCCGACGGTCCACACCGCGTAGAACACGGCGATCGCCCGGCGAACGAAGGGCTCACCGCGCGGCCGGAACGATGGAACGGATGCGCTGATCAACACGGGTCTGCCTCGACAGAATGCACCGAAGGCTCCCATCCGAAAGCCCGCGGTCGAGTCCTCGGGGACCAACCTGCCATCGGGCGGGATGAACCCGGGGCGAAGGGGGGATGGGTCCGATCCCGTTTGGAGACCTGGTTTGATTCAAGGAGCCCGGCGCTCGGTCAGGGCACACGGTGCCATGGCGCACCTTTGATTGAAGCAGGCACCACACCTCGTCGTCCGTGACGCGCGTCGCCGGCGTCGGACACTCCGTCGGCCCTGTTGCTCACACCATGAAGTTCCCCCTTCCCCTGATGGTCGCATTGCTGTGTCCGTTCGTCCCCCCGGGTGCCGCGACGGCGGCGGCGGCGCCACCATGCATTCCCTGCGATCCGTCGAAGGCGGTCTGGATCTCGGCACGCCGCGCCGCGGGGCCGATCACGGTGGACGGGCATCTCGACGAATCCGCCTGGAGGACCGCCGAGAACTCTGCCCGCCTCGTGGATCTCGTCTCCGGCCGG